>DATAGL010000396.1:0-6826 GCA_036263755.1 Chitinophagaceae bacterium
CGGCCGTCGGTTTTAAATTGGCGGGATGGTATCCCCAGGCATTTTCCATCATGCCCACCGTGGTCAGAGATTCGGCCGCCACCAGGTTTTGCCCGTAAATGTGCGCTACAGACGCTGATTCGCGGATATCCGCCTGCGCCATTTCCAGGGTGGAGCCCATGCCGGTGGGCACCCACATGGCGGACATCGGAACAGCCGCTGTTCTTTTCACGTCCATGCCATCGGCGATAAATACGCGGCCATTCTCATGCGACTCGCTGTACCGCTTCATACCATACCGTTTCAGCAGTTCCGTCAGTCCGTCGTAATGGTTTTCGGTCACCAGCTCGGCTACGGTCTTGCGCCAGTCCCAGAGGAACCGCTCGCTTTCTTCCGCGCTTTGAACCACGGTCCCGGTCAGCACCGGCATCCAGGGCAGGAGGGCGTACCCCCGGCGCCGGCGGAATTCTTCCGCCATCCGTGGGGTCCACGTGGATTGCCCGGCTTCCCAGCTGTCGGTAATGAGGTAATTCAAGCCGCGGCTGCCCATCAATCCGCCGGTAGCTTCTTTGTATTGACCCAGGTACGTGGCAAAGTATTCCTTAACGGCTGATGCATCCAGTTTATCCACTTCCAGGCCGGTAGCTTCCGGGGAGGCGGGGTGATTCTTCTTGCCGGTCAGGGAATAGCCAAAGCGGATCACTTTCCACCGGCCGGCAGGAGGAGTCCAGTCCAGGGTGCCGTCAGCCGACATTTTGCCGGTAAGGTCAATGATATCTTCTTTTCCTACCACATCATCGGATGGCGGTGTCGGAAACTTTTCCAGATCATAAGTAGCTGCAAAGCCGGCCTTTTCCTCGGCGTGGTGGATACGGGTTACCGGGTGGAGTACGATTTCAGCAATCTCGGTCCCGGCAGGCGCCTGTCCTCCGCCCAACAAACCGCCCCTGCCGGAGGGAGCCGGCGGGTTTTGCACCCGGACCCGGAAGTACCTTGCCGTTACCGGCGGAAAGGAGACGGTCTGCTGCGGCACACCACCTGCAGGAATCGCCGCCACCGGGTGGAAATTCACCCCATCGTCGCTTGCTTCCAGGTGTCGCTGTTCCGAAGTGGCCATGATGCCAAAAGGATCCCGGAGGCCACCTCCCACCATAGTAAGCCCTTTGATCGTTTGCGGCCGGGGAAACCCAAAGCGGATCCAGGCAAAGCCGGCCGCCGAGTCCCGGGGCAAAAGGGCGGAGGCCACCAGGTCGCCATCGGTAAGCTGCGCCAGGTCAAAGCTTCCGCCACTGGAGCTTACCGTTGCGCTTAGTTCTGAAAGGGACCGGTCGGCAGCGGGAAGGCGGTATGCCACTACGGCTACATCCCCGTAATATTCAGGCGGCGCTGCCGTCTTGGGCGATAAACCGACCGGCTCCTGCACGGGCAGGTTCTGGAAAGCTCCGGTAGTGGTAAAGGGCCTGGGCAGCACACCGCGGAAGGGCTGTCCACCTGTTACACGAACCTCACGCCAGACCAGCTTTTTCATGCCGTCTTTGGCCGGCACCCAGGGTCCGCCGCTTTCACTCCAGCCGGGAGAGCCGGCAATGGCCATTTCCAGCTTCAGCGAATCCGCCAGCCGGGTGGCGAGGCGAAAGGCTTCCTTCCACTCCGGGGTCATGTATACCAGGCGCTGGTCCACGATCCTGGGCGTCAGCATGGCCGCATCAAAATTCTGAAAGCCACCGATGCCCGAGCGGTGCATCCATAGGAGGTCCTTATGGATTCCGTCTTTTGTGATGTTCCCGTTCATCCAGTGCCACCAGACGCGGGGGCGCGCTGCATTACCAGGGTTTTGAAACGCTTTGTACAGCAAGGTGGCTCCACTGTCTGCGCCTTTCTGTGAAAAGGCGGAAAGCGTTATGAAGAAAGCGGAGGCAACGCTCAGCGTGCTCCGTTTCAGGTTATGCGGTTTCATATAGCTTGCTTGGGTGGTATATGCTTATAAATAAATTGTTTATCCTGAAGCTTACCGGACGACTACCCTTACTCGTCCCAGGTTTCGGATCCGGGCGAATGGAGTTTTTGCATCTCCCTGCCGTTGAGCAGCTGCCCGCAGGGTAACAAAGTAGGTGCCCGGCTTGGGATAGCGATAGGTTGTTGTAAGAGTTACCCGCGAACTATTTTTACTATCCACGGACAACTTTCCCTTAACCGGAAAGGCTCCTTTACCCTCCAGGTCCCAATCTGCAGCAACGATCTTCCCGGTATGCGGCGGTAATTCAATAACAGCCGTGAAGGTGACCAGTTTACCTACGCCAACTTCTGCACGCTCCCGGCCATTAGCCTGCACGGTTACCACCGGCTGTACCCCTTTGCGCTCCCCTGCTGACCGGGGCACTTCCACCTGCCCATCCACGACCCGGTAAGCCGTATTGGCCGGCGGGGGCACGCCTTTCTCTACCCAGTCGCTCAGATCCCGGAGCGCCTGCTGCAGCACACCCAGGTAACTTACCACGTGGGTAGGATCACCCGGATGGGTAAAGTCGGCATGGTTGGCATGGTCGGTGAACCAGAGCCGGAAATGGCGGTCCAAACTGTCTCCCAGGTGCTCTTTCACTTTGGAACGGTACCAATCGGCCTGCCAGGGAAACGCTTCACTATCCCACAGCGATTCCACCACGATCATCTTGCCCTTGAACTTACCCTTTGGCAGGGCACCGGTTGCCCCTTGTGTAAAGAGGGGCCCCAGGAGCATAGGCCGTTGCGGGTACAGGGGCTTACCATCCGCATTCCGGAACTGGTCCCACACGGCATACTCTTTCCCCGGCACCTGATGGCGGTGGTAGGTTTGCGCGGCCAGAAAAGCCGAATTGTCCACCTGCACTTCATCTCCCGCCTTGATAGCGGCCAGCACTTTAAGATCATTGCTGCCCAGGATCACTTTGTCCCCGGAGATGGCGGTTAACAGCAAAGTTTTACCGGCTGCCGCCCCGCTCTTGATGATCAGGTCACCGCCGAGGAACTGGACAGCGGGCAGTACCTGTTCCAGCTGGAAAGCCACGGGCATGGCACCTTCTTTTTCTCCTAAGTTCTTCCAGGCAGCGTCTGCGGAACCGTGCGCTTCGCCGGGAAGCCGGCCATGCGACAGGCCTATTTTGATGGCCTCCGCTTCAGTGATCGGCATTTTTATTTTGCCGGTTTGCTGCAGGCGTCCTTTCAAAAGAGAAAGGGGTGGGTTAGCACCCAGGTAACCAGGCAGGGTCCAGAAATCCATAAAATACTTTTTGTCCACCATCATCATGCCCGGGTAGATCGCCGTAAAGGCATGAACACCCATGGTCTTATAGGCATGCCAGGCTTTGGGCGGGAAACCCATTTTCGTTACTTCCAGCAGCGCTTCCCTTTCTTCCTCATTCAGCCCGGCATACATATCCCCGCTTCCGCCCGGCTCGAGGGCATCCACGATCTGCGGGAACTTGTCCCACAATACCCGCATCGCATGCATACGCACGGTAAAGACGTTGGGAATCGCCATGGGTGAGCCGATCACGAAGGGCACCACTCCATCCCAAACGCCTTCTGTGTTTTCAATGGAACCGATGGTGCGGTAAGCACCCCCGCTGCCGCCAAAGGCGTATCCATAGGTGCGGTGCTGCCCATACAACTGAGCCGCAACGACCTTTGAAAACCGGGCTGCGGCAGCGTTGGCCCTGTAGGCCCCGATAGTGGCATCCGCACCGGGTCCGGGCTGGGCCGCTTTTCCGCCTCCGTTGGTTTCAATAAAGTAAGCCCCGCTGGCTATGGAAAAGCCGATCTTATCGCCTTCTCCTTTACCACCCTGGGACAGGTTTTCATTATCGGGGACCGGCGTGATGTATTGGAAGAAGCGACCCCCGTACTGCTCCCGGGAAGGAAAGTAAAAAGAAAACCGGGTATCCGTGCCGGTGAATCCCCCATGGACATACCGGTGACGCACAGGCTGCTCCCGCCATTCATCGACATCTATATAGGGTTCCTTGAACTTTTCGTCTTTTGAATTCATTCGTTGAGCCAGGTTCTCGTTAAGCTGGGTGAGCTTCGCCTGACCCTGAACATGAAGTTGGAATAGGAAAAACAGGCTAACAAAAGCAGTATGTAGCTTCAGTGGTGACATGGGTGGTAGTGATAATGGTAAAAAATTGGTTTACCTGGCGGTGATAACAACCTGTGCGGGCATCAATCCGTTTGCGGTTGCTTTTAAGGTAATCCTGCCGTTCTTGCCCGTTGATCGGACAATGGCCATGCCAACGCCCCCATACACCTTCTTCCGCGGTTGTTGAAAGGAGCTCATATCAGCAGGGTTGCCATTGCCCACACCGGCCAGGGTCCCTGCGCCCTCCAACTGGTAGTGAATTTCCAGGTCATCCACGTAGGGCACAACATTACCCTTATCATCTATGACTTCTGTACGCACAAAGGATAAATCATTTCCATCCCCTTTTATGATATTCCGGTCTGTTACCAGGCGAACGGCCACTGGCGGACCGGTAGTGATCAGGGTGCTGACGCCAGATTCCTTACCATTGTCCAGGCCCCGGGCGATGAGCGTGCCCGGATGATAGTCTACCTCAAAGGAGGCGGTGATGGAACCTTCGGGAACCTGCTGTTCGGCTATGGTCTTTCCATTCAATTCCAGTCGTACCATCTTGCTTCGGGTATATACATGAATGCCGATCTTCTTTCCCTCATGGCCCGGCCAGGTCCAGCTTTTGAGTTCATCGGGAAAGCCAAAGGGAGATCGCAGTTCTTTTTTCCCTTCCGGTAACGGGCGGTGCACCAATATTTCGATCGGGCTGTTGCGCCAAACGACATTCTGGTAATAGGAAGCCGCTTTGCGGTTGCCGATCAGATCCAGGTCACCGGTATAAGCGTTGAAGACCGGCCAGTTCTCCTTGAAGAAGTAACCAAGGCTCATCAAGCCTTTGGGTGGTTTCACTGATTCAGAAACCAATACCGGGCGTCCGGCCCCGGCCTCGCCCATATAGTCCATTGCAGTCCAGCTGAACCCGCCAATAACAAAGGGATACTTTTCGGTGACCTCCCAGTTCTCCAAGGCCGCTGCCGGGAAATATTCGGTTGCCATATACAGCTTATGCGGATTCAGGGCATGCTCCGTTTCATACCGGTGGATGGTAGCACTGTCCCGCTGGTTGGGATCAATCTTGCCGTTGATGAAATAATTATAACCATCCACATCGAGGTTGGCCAAATGGGGTTGGTATTCTTCCCAGGTGTGCTTGATGCGCTCCGGCAAAAGAATGATCGCCTCCGTTACAGCCCGTGTCGGGTCTAAGCGGCGCACTTCATCCGTTAGTTGTTTGGCCATTCGGTACCCGGATGTGTCAG
The DNA here is from genome assembly GCA_036263755.1 of Chitinophagaceae bacterium. GTDB lineage: Bacteria > Bacteroidota > Bacteroidia > Chitinophagales > Chitinophagaceae > Flavisolibacter. The sequence goes on from DATAGL010000396.1 coordinate 5,347, forward strand.
CCGCCTCCCAGATTTCATTCCCGATGCTCCACATGATAATAGAAGGATGATTACGGTCGCGCAGTACGAGCGCTTCCACATCGCGCTTCCACCATTCCTTAAAGTACCGGTGATAACCATTCGAGATGCCCAGCTTCTCTCCTTCCCACATGTCGAATGTCTCGTTAACCACCAGCATACCCAACCGGTCACAGGCATCCAGCAGAGCCGGCGACATCGGGTTGTGACTAAAACGGATGGCATTATAACCGGCTTTCTTCAGCAGTTCTACCTTGCGCTCTTCCGCCCGGTCGAAGGCGGCCGCGCCCAGTGGCCCGTTGTCGTGATGGATGCATCCTCCTTTAAGCTTCACTGCCTTTCCATTCAGTAGAAAACCTTTGCTTCCGTCAAACTGAATAGTTCGAATGCCAAAGGAAGTGGTGCTCTGGTCAATGGCCTTGCCGCCTGCAAGCAAGGTTACTTTTGCTCTATACAGAGTTGGATTTTCCAACGTCCACATAGCCGGTTTGGAAACGCTCAGTTGCAGTTTATGTGAAGACTTGCTATTGCCTGGAACCGAAATGGTTTGCTTTTGCTGGCTAACGACCTGGCCGGAAGGGTTTACTATTTCCACCTGCAGGTCGATCTTCCGGTCCTGTGCTGTTGTGTTTTGAATGGTGTTTTCAACGGATAGGATAGCCAACCCAGGGGTGATTTCGGGTGTTGTCACAAAGGTGCCCCATATATCGGTATGTACGTCGCTCACCGTAGTGAGCCATACATTCCGGTATATGCCCGACCCTGTATACCAGCGGCTGTTCTTGCCCTCATTTTTTGCCCGCACAGCGATCAGATTTTGCTTTCCTGCGGGTAGGAGGTACTTTGTAATATTGTACGAAAAGGAGGTGTAGCCATAGGGCTGATTCCCTACATGCTGCCCATTGACCCATACATCAGCGTCCATATATACGCCATCAAACCGGATGTAGGTCTGCTTTCCCTCTGAGCTTTCATTTAAAATAAATTTCTTTCGGTACCACCCCGTACCACCTTCGGTAAAGCCGGTAGCTGCTTTTCCTACGGAAGCTCTCGTGAAAGGCCCCTGCACACTGCCGTCCTTTTGGTTGGGAAGGTCTTCAATGCTCCAGTCATGCGGCAGATGTACCGGTCTCCAGCCCGCGTCATTATACCGGGGCTGCTCTGCGCCGTCGACGCTGTCTTTCAGGAAGCGCCAGCCCTCATTAAAGGAAAGCTCCCGGACCCCGGGAGCCGGGGATCCGGCTGTCTGGGCGTGCGCACAAAAAGAGGATACCAGCAGGCCGATCGTTAGCATCTTCCGAAAAAAGCGGAAGGGGATTGAAGTCATACCAAAATTTTTGAAGCAGAACGAAAACAGAAAAAAGGATGACCGGAACGGCCATCCTTCTCTTAATTACTTGGTGGTTGTTTTCACGCGCTCTCCCTCAGCGCTAAACATACCCATCAGGCTGCCGGTTACATG
>DATAGL010000397.1:0-4199 GCA_036263755.1 Chitinophagaceae bacterium
GTAGGGCTTCAGTCCGAGCTTCAGCTTTGCCTTGTCCTTCAGCAGCGGCGACAGGTGGGTGATTTCCTGGGGCACTGACTGCTCGTAATAATACCGCACCGAATCGCTGCGGCCGATCTTCCGCTTCAGGGCATCCCATCCGAGGGAAGCCAGCGGCCCGATGCCGGCCGAGTAGGGCTGCATCGGGATCACCACGATGTCTTCTTCTTTATCGGAAACCTTATTCAGGTCGGAGAAATTGGGATAGTACGGGAGGGTCTGCTCCTCGAGCGTGCGGTAATCAACAGCGTTCTGCGGGATGTGCATGCCTTTGCGCACGCCCATCACGATCCGGATGCCGTTGGCGCTGAGCGCCTGCAGGAGGTTGCCGGAAGGCTGCAGGCCCCAGGAACCGCCTTTGAAAGCAATTACCTTGTAAGAAGGATCCACCGGGCGGATGAGTTCCTCCAGGTAGTTCACCGACTCGGTAATGATGCGGTCCTGGATTTCGCGGTCGTATTGTCCGATGTTCCAGCTTTTGCCGAGGTAAAACAGGTCGTCTTTCAGCAGGGCGTTGTGCCACTGGGGATGCAGGTGGAGCTGCACGTCGAATCCATATTGCTTCATGAGCAGCACCGTATCGTCCCAAAGGCGCTGCTGGAGCACGAGGTTATAGTCTTTGTCCTGGTGGGCGCGGAATACCAGCTGCTGAACGACCTCCACCATGAAGGTCATCCTGATATCCAGCCGCTTGGCCAGCTTCATAAAAAACAGGGAAGGCAGGTACTGATGATGGGCAACGTTGCCGAGGCCGTTTCCAAGGATTTCCCAATCGTCTTCGATCAGGACACAAAATTTTTTAGCACTCATTGGTTAAGGGGGTTTATGACACCCGGACAACTACCCGAAGAGGTCGCCGTTCCAGGTAATGGGTGGCTTTTCAGAATAAAAAATTTTGCAAGCTGTCGAAAGCAGGGCCGGAACACCGGGGCACAGGAACAGCGTCCTTTGCCGCAGCGAATCTCCAGCAATATATTGTTTTCCGGCCAAGGACCGCATTAAAATTTTGGTTCCGCGCCCTCCATTACCTTGTCCCTCCGGACCTTAAAACAAAAGGGCTGTCCGTAAGAACAGCCCTTTTCATTCACCGGAAAGCCCCGGCTGATTATTGTTTCACGACCGGGATCACCAGCGTTTCCTTACGGCGGAGGTCGGTCAACAGGAGCTGGTATACACCCGCCGGCAGTCCCTCGAGATGGAGGCTGCCCGATACGGCCGTAAGCAACCCGGTACGCACGATCGTCCCGGTTCCGTCCATAAGCTGCAGGCGCAGGTGGCGTCCCCCGCTGTTCTTCAGGAACAGGGTGCCCCGGACCGGGTTCGGGTAGGCCAGCACCTCGCCGTTCCAGGCCGCGGGGTTCACCAGGGCCGTGGCCACGAAGGCGAAAGGCAGCGAAACCGATGAACAGTTATCCACGGTAACCTGCACGGTGTAATTACCTGCGGACTGAACGGCGTGCTGCTGCGCGGTAGCGCCGGGTACCGGTACCGCGTTCAGCAACCACTGGTTGCCCGTGGCGGCCGAGGAGGTCAGCACATTGCCGGCGGCCGTAATGACGGGCACCGCCGGGCGGGCGTTGACCACAACGGTGGTTTCGGCAGATACCGGTGAGGGGCACTGGTCGCGGGTGGCCTGTACCGTGTAGCGCCCGGCCGACTCGGCCCCATAGGTTTGCGCGGTAGCGCCCGGGATGGCGACGCCGTCGCGGAACCACTGGCTCGTTTCCGGCGAGGAGGAAGTCAGGGTAACGCCGGTACCTTCACAGATCGTGGTACTGCCGCCCGCTGAAATGATGGGCCGGGCCGGCACCGGTTTTACGGTAATGGTCACCGTATCGGTACGGAAACAGCCGGTGGCCGTAATCGTTTCTTTCAGGGTATACGTGATGGTGGCGGAAGGGGTCACGTCCGGATTGGCCGAGGCGGAAGCAAATTCCCCGTGGTCGGAAGTCCAGCTGTAGGTGTGGCCGCTGACGGGGGCTGCGCCCAGGGTAACTGTGGCTCCGGAGCAAACCGTCCGGTCGGGTCCGGCCTGCGCTACCGGCGCAGCCGGTACCGTTACCGTGGAGGAGGCCGTCGCGCTGCACCCGCTTTTGGTAACCGTTACCGAATAGAGGCCTGCTTTCGAAGCGGCCATGCTGTCTACCGTGATTTCCCGGGTGGTGGCAGTGAAGCCGGCCGGCCCGGTCCAGGCATAAGCAGCGCCGGTCACTTCCGTAGCACTAAGAGCCAGCCGGTTGCCCGGACACACGGTAGCTGTTCCCGAAATACCGGCCTGCAAGGGTGCGGTGATTGCCAGGTTCACGCCGTTGTCGGCACCGGTGAAGGCCGGACTGCCGGACACCACCCGGATGCGGTAACCCGTGCCGGGAGGCGTGTTGACGGGAATTTCAGAAGATATGGCTCCCGAAAGGGCCGTACTGCTGATAAGGGCCAGGTTACGCGGGAAGGCGAATGAGCCGGATGCATCCGAAAGCTGGGTCATGAACGTGTTGTTGCCGTTGTACGTGCCGGTGGCCGTGTAGGGAACCTGGACCGTACTGCCTGCGCAGATCGTGGCTGATACAAGTGATCCGGTCTGGATGCTGTATGAAGGACCGGCTTTTACCAGCCACCAGTCCATGGACCCGGAAATACCCGGCACGGATTTGTCGCCGGAAACCGAAGACCAGCTGTTGCCGAACAGGAGCAGCCCTCCATCAGGGGTAGTGGCCATATCCTGCAGCTCATCTTCATCATTGCCGCCGAAGGTCTTGTTCCATTGTATAGCGCCGCTGCTGCCCAACTGCACCAGCCAGTAATCTTCGAGGCCTTTTCGCGCCGCGGTTTTTTCACCGGATATGCCCGAGGCCGACCAGCCGCCCAGCAGGTAACCGCCGGCTACCGGCAACAGGTCATAGAGCTCTTCGTTGCTGCTGCCGCCGGCCGTAACGTCCCATTCACGGTTGCCCAGCGAATCGGTCTTCACCACCCAGTAATCCCTGCCGCCACGGCTGGCACCGGTCTTTTCCCCGGAGGCCGGTGATTCGGACCAGCCGCCCAGCAGGTAGCCGCCTTCATCCGTTGGTATGGCCGAGGTAAGCCAGTCCCGGCCGGTTCCGCCCAGGGTTTTTTCCCATAGCTTATTGCCGGCGGCATCGATGCGCACCAGCCAGTAATCGTGGTCGCCGTTGCCGGCCAGCGTTTTGGTTCCGGACACCCAGGCATTGGAATGGCCCACCAGCAGGTACCCCCCGTTCTGCGGTTTCTGGATGGAGACGAGCCGGTCTTCGAAATTGCCGCCGTAGGTTTTGTCCCATTGCTTGTTACCGGAGGCGTCCAGTTTCAGGATCCAGTAATCGTAGCTGCCCCGGCTGGCGCCCGATTTATCGCCGTTGGCATCGGTACGTGAAGTGCCGCCTACGAGGTAGCCGCCATCCTCCGTTGCGATGGCCGTCAGTGCCTGGTCGTCGCTGTTGCCGCCGTAGCTTTTATCCCATTGCTTGTTGCCGGAGGCATCCAGCTTGATCAGCCAGAAATCATAGCCGCCCTTCAGCGGGGCGGTTTTATTACCTGACACCGGGGAATAGGAAGAGGCATACACCAAGTAGCCCCCATCGGTCGTGGCGATGACGCCACCGGGGTATTCCGCTTCGCTGCCGCCGAAAGTTCGTGTCCATAACTCATTGCCGGCCGCATCCATTTTGACCAGGTAAATTTTTGGATTGATAATGCTGAAGTTGGGGGTAGCCGGGTTGGTAGTCCGGACCCCGATGGTGCCTGCCAGCAGGTAACTGCCGTTGGCGCCGGGAAGGATCATGGTGGCGTAATCACCTTCCGCGCCGCCCATCACTTTATCCCAGACACGGACCGGTGGGGCTTGGGAATGGCCGGTAAGCGGGCGGCCGGGCAGGCAGGCGAGCAGGAACAGGAAAACAAAGGGTACGGTGCGGTTCATATACAGGGGTTGGCTAACGGACGCCGGTGCGGCGGACCGTTATCAGGTAAAAGAATTTAATCGGGAAATGATCCGGCAGCCGGGAGGAAGACCGTCCCGGCGTATCCATCTTCTTTATTTGTGGAAAGCTCCGGATGGATGGGATAACGGCAGGGTAAAAACAGGCTGGTTCATGGATACTGATTTTGTGGCCCTAATGTAGTGGTTTGCAGTAAAAACACAT
>DATAGL010000398.1:0-2299 GCA_036263755.1 Chitinophagaceae bacterium
CTCCTATGAGCAGAATATACCCGACGATTACCTTTTCCAGATCCAGGAAACCTATACGCACTACATAAAGCAGCACAACCTGAAAACCCTGTTCGTGGACGCGTCGAATGCCGATTTCCTGGGCAATGAAAAACACCTGCAGGTGATCACCGATGCCCTGGAAAAGGAATACGAGAATGGCCAGTACTACTTAAGTTTGCCGTAGAAACCTGCTGATGCCCCTTTTTCAACGCCCGAGCACCCACAGCCTTTCGCCGCTGAACGAACCCGAGTTCCGTATCTACATTGTTGCCCGCTTTTTTTACATCATGGCCCTGCGCATGGTGACCACGGTGGTTGCCTTCAAGCTGTACCAGCTGACGAAAAGCTCCTTTTCGATCGGGCTGGTGGGCCTTTCGGAGTTCATTCCCGTATTTGTGCTGGCCCTGTATGCCGGCCACGTGATCGACCGGTCCGACAAGCGCACGCTGCTGCTCAAAGGCATCGGCGCTTACGCCGCCTGTGCGGCCGCCCTCGTGCTGCTTACGCTGCCCTGGACCGAACGGCGCATCGATCCGGGCCTGCAGGAACTCTGCTTTTACATCATCATCTTTTTCACCGGCATCATCCGCGCCTTTGCCGGCCCTACGGCCAATGCCATCATTGCCCAGCTGATTCCGCGCAATGTGCTGCACCACGCGGCCGCCCTGAGTTCCACTACCTGGCTGTCGGCCTCCATTCTCGGCCATGCATCGGCCGGCTTTATTATTGCCTGGTTCGGGGTGAACGTCACCTTTACGATTATCCTGTTCCTTGTGCTGACGGCTGCTTTTGCCGTTTCGCGCATTACCCGGAAGCCCATCCTGCAGTCCAACCGCGCCCTGTCGGCCTGGGCCAGTGTCAAGGAAGGCCTGCAGTATGTATTCCGGCACAAGGTGATGCTGGCTGCCATTTCGCTCGACCTGTTCGCCGTACTGTTCGGCGGAGCCGTGGCCCTCATTCCCGAATTCGCCGACCGGATCCTGGACGTGGGACCCATCGGGTTCGGCTGGCTGAATGCGGCCATTGACATCGGGTCGGTAACGATGATCCTGCTGCTGACCGTTTTTCCCATGCGGCAGAAGCAGGGCACCATCCTGCTGTTCGCCGTGGCCGGGTTCGGTATCTGCATTATTGCTTTCGGGCTTTCGGACATCTACTGGATGTCGTTTGCCGCCCTCGTTACCGCAGGCCTGCTCGACGGCATTTCCGTAATCATCCGGGGCACCATTTTCCAGCTCACCACGCCCGACGAAATGCGGGGCCGCGTCAGCTCCGTGAACAGCATGTTCGTCAACTCCTCCAATGAGCTCGGCCAGTTTGAAAGCGGGTTTACCGCCCGCCTGATGGGCACGGTGCATGCCGTGGTCTTCGGCGGCTGCATGACGCTGGTGGTCGTCATCCTTACCTGGCTGTTTGCGCCCGAACTCCGGAAGTTTGAATACGGAACGCCAAGGGAGAAGGAGGGGAATTAGGGGTTGGGAATTGGGAGTTGGGAATTGGGAGTTGAGAGTTGATCGGTTGAATGGTTGACAAGTTGACCGGTCCTCCTGCCCTCCTTTTCTCCTCTGCTCTGCGCGAAACTTTTAACCCCTCCATCACCTCTCCAGTCCTTACCGCATGTTCCTTTTGCCGCGTGGGGCAGGTTCCGTAATTTCAACAGCAAACCCGCAAACAACACCCCCGAAACCATAAACCTGTGAACCCGTGAACTTGTGAACACGTGAACTCGTGAACTCGTGAACTACTTTAAACGTTAAACCTTAAACCTTTTCCCCTCCATGAACCGCAGATATTTCCTCCGCAATACCGGCCTGCTGGCCGGCGCCGGCCTTCTGTTCCGGCAACAGGCTCTGGCTTCCCTGTTCCGTACCGCTCCCAATGCCATCCGGATGCTGCGCCGCAACGTAGGCCTGTTCACGCAGCGCGGCGGCACGATCGGCTTCCTGCTGAGCCCTGAAGGCATCATTGTCATCGACTCGCAATTCCCTGATACGGCCGAACAGTTCAAAACGGAAGTAAAGCAGCAGCGCGATGCGCCGTTCCGTTTCCTGCTCAACACCCACCATCACGGCGACCATACCGGCGGCAACATTGCTTTCAAGGGTATCGTGGAGCATGTCATCGCCCAGGAAAATGCATTGGGCCACCTGAAACGGGTATCGGAAAGCCAGAACGCGCTCGACAAGCAGCTGCTGCCCGACCAGCCGTTCCGGGATGAAATGAAGCTGAAACTGGGCAACGAAAAGATCAAGGGATATTACTTCGGCGCGGGGCATAC
>DATAGL010000399.1:0-6277 GCA_036263755.1 Chitinophagaceae bacterium
TACTTCCAAGGCTATACGCAGGAGGAGATCGCCGGCATGCTCGGAATACCGCTGGGCACCGTAAAAACCCGGATCCGGAATACCATCATTCAATTACGTAAACTATTGGGAACAAACAGGTAGTGGATTTATCTTGTATCATATCGTCGGGTGATCTGGAGCTGTACATTTTAGGCATGCTTCCGGAAGAGGAGGCTCGGAAAATCGAGCAGCTCGCCCTCCTGTTCCCGGAAATCCAGGAAGAGCTGGACCGGATCCAGGATACCCTGCTGGCCCTGCCGGAACAGGATGTGCCCCTTCCTTCCCCCGGCGTGAAGGAAAACCTGATGCAGCAGTTCCGGGCCCTGAAAGCGGAAGAAGAAGAGGAACGCCCCCGGCTCCGCGCGGTACCGGTTATTCCGGTATCTGAAGATCCGGAGCCGGCCGTAACCCCTGCACCGACTGTATCAATGGAAGCCCGCCGCCGTTCCGGTACGCCTGCCTGGCTCGTGGCCGCCGTTACCACCGGCCTGCTCATTTCCATCGGCGTGAATGTATACCTCGCCTCCCAACGGACCGCAGACCGGCAGCAGCTGGCTTCCGTTCAAAACGACATCCGCAACCTGCAAACCCGCCAGAACGTGCAGCAGGAACAGCTGACAGCCTATCGCCAGACACTGGCCATGATGCACGATGATACGTACCGGAAGATTCGGCTGACGAGTGTGCCGGGTAAACCTAATGCCTATGCGCAGATTTACTGGAACACCCGGACAAAGGAAGTTTTCGTTGAGGATATTTCCCTGCCCCAAACCCCTGACGGTAAACAATACCAGCTCTGGGCTATTGTAGACGGACAGCCTGTGGATGCCGGTCTGCTGCAGGATGCCAAACAGGCCGCACAGAAAATGAAAACCTTCCCCCGCGCCGATGCCTTCGCCATTACCCTGGAAAAGGCAGGCGGCAGCCCCACACCGGATCTGGAAGCGATGTACGTGATGAGCAAGACCTAGGGCGTTGGGAATTGGTTTTTAGAAATTCGCGTGCGTCCTTTTCCTTCAGTTTTTCTCCTTGCAATTTTTCCGGCGTTACCCTGCAGTAACCATCTTTCAAACACAGTTGTGTTTCGGGCTTTCCCATATCTATACTTGCCAGGAGCAGCAGTGCAGAAGCCGGCAAACAACATCTGCTTTTCCCTGATTTTTTGAGGAGCCATCCCATATTGCTTCTTCACGGATCAATCATTCAAAAAAGTAATCGGGGCGGCTGCTTTGTAAGCCTGAACCATTGTGTGGAACGATGCCTGTGCTACCGGCGTGCTTTGGTTCAACCATTTTATGAATGCATTTTTTATACCGTATTCATTGAAAAAAAACCGTTTCGCCAAATCCAAACCCTGCGCCGGCTCGTACTTCTATGAAACATTTAACCATGAAAAAGTTTCTGTTCCCTGCTCTTGCTGCTGTGTTCTTTACCGCTTCTGCTGCTGCCCAGGAAAAGACGGTAATGGTCGGTGGAGCCGCCATGTATCCTTCGAAAAACATTGTTCAGAATGCACTGAATTCAAAAGACCATACTACGCTTGTAGCGGCCGTTAAAGCAGCCGGACTCGTTGATGCCTTACAAGGCGACGGTCCCTTCACCGTATTCGCACCCACGAATGCAGCCTTTGAAAAACTGCCGGCCGGAACGGTCGATAACCTGCTGAAAACGGAAAATAAAAGTACCCTCCAGGGCGTACTCAAATACCATGTGGTATCCGGAAAATGGGACGCGGTGTACCTCAAAAAAATGATCAGCGAGAACAACGGGAAAGCCACCATCGAAACCCTGGCCGGGGGCAAGCTCTACGCCAGCCTCGACGAGAAAGGGGATGTGTGGATATGGGACGAGAACGGCGGAAAAGCCAAAGTGACCATTGCCAATGTTTTCCAGAAGAACGGCGTCATCCATGTGGTGGACGGGGTTCTGCTGCCGAAAATGTAAGACTTTGCCCTATGTGTTACATACACCCCGCCTCCGGCGGGGTTTTTTGTATCCCCATTAACAGGATTGCCGGTCCTTTTTCCGACCTTTGCGGGCCCAAATGGGCAGTGCATGAAAGTAAAAACATTAAAGCGCGACAAAGTTAACATCATTACGCTGGGCTGCAGCAAGAACATGGTCGACAGCGAAGTGCTGAGCGGACAGCTGCTGGCCAACGACATCGATGTAGTCCATGAGAGCGGTAAAAAGGACCATAACATTGTAATCGTAAATACCTGCGGCTTTATCGACAAGGCTAAAGAGGAGTCTGTAAACACCATCCTGGAACAGGTGAACCTGAAGCAGAAGGGCCGTCTCGATAAAGTCTATGTAACGGGCTGCCTCAGCCAGCGCTACCGCGACGACCTGGAGCAGAGCATCCCCGAAGTGGACGCCTGGTTCGGTACCATGGAGCTGCCCCTGATCCTGAAACAGTTTGAGGCCGATTACAAAAGCGAGCTGCTCGGCGAGCGGCTGCTGGCCACCCCCCGTCATTATGCCTACCTGAAGATCTCCGAAGGCTGCAACCGCACCTGCTCATTCTGCGCCATCCCGCTGATGCGGGGCACCCATGTCAGCCGGACGATGGAGGACCTGGTCGGAGAGGCAGAGCGCCTGGCCCGGATGGGTGTAAAGGAAATCCTGCTTATCGCACAGGAACTGACCTATTACGGACTGGACCTGTATAAAAAGCGCATGCTGGCCGACCTGCTGAAACGCCTTTCCGACGTGCCCGGCATCGAATGGATCCGCCTTCACTATGCCTACCCCCATAAGTTCCCGATGGAAGTGCTGGACGTAATGCGCGAGCGGTCCAACATCTGCAACTACCTCGATATGCCGCTGCAGCATGCTGCCGACAACATGCTCCGCGCCATGAAACGCCAGATCACCCGGGCAGAAATGGAATCCCTGGTGGCGGACATCCGCAGCCGTGTGCCGGGCATCTGTCTGCGTACCACCCTGATCACCGGCTTCCCCGGCGAAACGCTTGATGACGTGGAAGAGCTGAAAGGATTCCTGGAGCGGCAGCGCTTCGACCGTGTGGGCATCTTTACCTACTCGCATGAAGAAAGCACTTCCGCTCATGGACTCGTGGATGATGTGCCGGCCGAAGAAAAGCAGCGGCGAGCTGAAGAGATCATGGCCGTGCAGCAGGAAATTTCCTATGAAAAGAACCAGGAAAAAGTTGGCCAGACCCTGAAAGTACTGATCGATAAAAAAGAAGCCGGCCGCTACCTGGGCCGCACCGAATTCGATTCCGTGGAAGTGGACAACGAAGTGATCATTCATTCCGATCAGAAGCTGCAGGCCGGTGCCTTTTACCCCGTAAAGATCACCCGCGCCTATGATTACGACCTGGAAGGCACCCTCGCCTGAAAGGATGGTCACCGTGTGCATGCGCTGCCTGTTTAAAGTTCCGGTAAGCGTTCACTTGAATCCATCTGGTCGCTCATTTTGAATAAACAAGCCATTACTGTCCTGTAATGGCTTTTGTTTTTGATTGCAACGATCATGCATCACGCCTGTCGGCGGCTCCGGTCTTTGTTGGCGCTGACCGGCCCGGAACAGGTCGTCATTTTGTACCTATACCTCAGCAATAAGTGCTGGAAACGATCTGGGGCTGACGGAAAAGCAACCTGTAAAGAACAGGCTCCTGCGAAACACCTAACTTGCCGCAGAGAGCAGGTGCTATCTGCCAACGTTCCCGGCACCGGCTGCTACCCTGGTAATGGAACCGATTAAAATCCTGTTTATGGTCAATGAAGCCCTTACTATAGCCCGCGCTGCGTTTCCTGTTTACCGGGCCCTCGATCTTCAGCAGCGTGCCGGATTCCTGCATGCCATTGCCCGGCAGCTGGAGACCCACGCAGCAGCGCTGATTCAACTGGCTTCCCGGGAAACAAACCTCGCCGAAGGACGTCTTCATGCAGAGCTAAAGCGAACGGTCTTCCAGGTGGACAGCTATGCCGATGCCTGTGCGGAAGGAACCTGGCTGGACCTCCGCTTGGACACGGCTGATCCCGGCCGGCAGCCCCAGCCCAAGCCGGACGTGCGCAAGATGCTGGTCCCGCTGGGTCCCGTAGTCGTTTTCGGTGCCTCCAACTTTCCCTTTGCCTACAGCACGGCCGGCGGCGATTCCGCCTGTGCCCTTGCAGCGGGTTGCCCGGTGATCATCAAGGGGCATCCCGGGCATGCCCGGACATCGGCCGCCGTGGCCCGGATCGTACAGGACGCAGCCCGTGTGCGGAATTTGCCGGAAGGCGTATTTCAGCACCTGGAAGGAGAAGGCTATGCACTGGGGCAGGAACTGGTGCAGCACCCACTGACAAAAGCTGTGGCTTTTACCGGTTCGCTCCAGGGCGGCCGGGCCCTGTTTGACCTCGCAGCCCGACGCCCGGAGCCGATACCGGTATTTGCCGAAATGGGCAGCACCAATCCCGTTTTCCTGCTTCCGGGGAAACTGGAGGCCGAAGCCGAAAGCATTGCAGCACAATACGCGGCTTCCATCACCGGCAGTGCAGGGCAGTTCTGTACCAAACCCGGCATTCTTGTAGGACTGCAAAGTGAGGCCCTTCAGCGCTTCGAACAATTCCTTTCTCAGAGGATACAGGCCACTCCTCCGGAGCTGATGCTGCATGAAGGCATTGCCCGTCATTTTCATGAGCGGCGCAGATCCGTGCTGCAGGTCCTGCAGGAGCCATCCGGTGCTGCAACCGGAGCGGAAGTTGCCGGCCATAGTCTTCCCACGCTGGTACGTACCGATGCAGCCACCTTCCTGCAGCACATGGAGCTGCGCGAAGAAGTATTCGGACCGTATTCGCTCATCGTTGCCTGCCGGGACCGCGTGGAATTGATGCAGGTCGCCCTGTCCCTTGACGGACAGCTAACGGCAAGTGTACAGGCTACGGAGGAGGATGCCGGAAATTTTGCTGAACTGCTCGACTGGCTGCCGCAGATCTGCGGACGCCTGGTTTGGAACGGGGTGCCCACAGGAGTGGAGGTATGCCTGTCGATGCACCATGGCGGACCTTACCCGGCCACTACCGACAGCCGGTTTACCGCGGTAGGGGCGGATGGCATCCGGCGCTTCGCCCGCCCTGTCTGTTACCAGAATCACCCGGATCACCTGTTGCCTGCTGCCCTGCAGAATGCCAACCCGCTGGGCCTCTGGCGAACCGTTAATAATAAGCTAACGAAAGAACCGCTCTGATCGAGTTCCGGTGCAAGTACTAATTTTATCCCATGCTTTTTTCCAACCACCAACTGCCTTACCGTTCTGCTTACCGTTTCAGCCCGATCGTGCTGGATTACCTGGACCGGGAGCCTTTCCTGGAACCGTTCCGGTCCTCCTGGCCGACCCCGGAAGGAATTGCCGCCGCCATCCAGAGGAAGCAGGAGCAAAGCATCGACCGGGACCTGCTCTATACGGCTCTGACCCGTCAATATGAAGGCCTGTCCGAGCAGGAAGCGGTGACCGGCGCCATAACCGCTCTGAAAGAAGCAACCACTTTTACTGTTTGTACAGCCCACCAGCCCAACCTCGCCACCGGTCCGCTGTATTTCATTTATAAAATCCTGCATGCCGTTCAGCTTGCGCGGCAGCTGGCAGCTACGTTTCCGAACTACCGTTTTGTACCCGTTTATTACATGGGCTGCGAAGATGCCGACCTCGATGAACTGAACCACTTTTTTGTGGAAGGGAAAAAATACGTGTGGGAAACAGGTCAGACCGGTGCCGTCGGCCGCATGACCGTGGATGCGCAGCTTTCCGGGCTGCTGGCTGAACTGGAGCAGCAGCTTTCAGTGTACCCCTTTGGCCGGGAAAGCATGGCGTTGCTACGCCGATGTTACCGGGAACGGGCAAACGAAAACGGCGACCGGCAAACGATCCTCCGGGCCACGCTGGAGCTTGTACATGAACTGTTCGGGCGCTATGGGCTGGTGGTGCTGGTGCCGGATACCGACGCACTTAAAAGAACAATGATTCCCGTGTTCCGCGAAGAACTGCTGCAGCAGCAATCTGCCGGAATGGTGGCCGGTACGAGCAGCCGGTTGAACGAAAGGTATAAAGTGCAGGCCCATGCCCGCGACATCAACCTGTTTTACCTCAAAGACAACATCCGTGAACGGATCGAAAAGGAGGGTGCGGAGTTCAGGGTGGTGCATACGGAAATCCGATTTACGCAGGAAGAGCTGCTGCAGGAACTCGATAATCATCCGGACCGCTTCAGTCCGAACGTGATCCTGCGCGGTCTTTACCAGGAGACCA
>DATAGL010000400.1:0-2813 GCA_036263755.1 Chitinophagaceae bacterium
CGGGAAAAAACTGATCAATAAATTATTCGACTGGGCAAGGACTACCAAACGGTTTAAGGCAAAGGATGGGGAGGAACACAAGATTTATGTGAAGCTCCAGGGAAATAAACCGGTGATGATGCTGGAAAGTACGCCTGAACAAATGGGGCCGGCATTGAAAAAGTTGCGTAAAAGATATAAGGACGCTGCAGACAAGATCGCCCTGATTGACCGCTGCGAGGAGGTATTGCCCCTGGCAGAACAATACGGCGCGTCCATCGTTTCCGCTGAAAATAAATTGAAAACAATCAAGGATGAGCAAAAGAAAGCGGATTGGCAGCAGCAGATCGAAAAGGCGTATGAGGATCTCATGCTGCTGGAAACAATCATCACCACGAACCTGAACGAGTTGCTTGATAAAAGTGAAGATTTTGCCGACGAGAAGGCCTACGCCTATGAAGGTGTAGTAGGGGTGCACACGGAAAGCGTTAAAAAGCAGGGCATGTTTGATGCGGATCACCAGCCCAGCAATAAGCTGTTGAAAGAAGCCGCTTCCATATCCGGCGCCCCGCCCTTGCTGCAGCAGATTGCCCATTCCCGGGCTGCCTACGGAAGCACGATCACCCTTCATAAGAACCGGCATTATGACGGCCGTTCCTACGGTTCGAAAGTGCATCCGCTGGCCCGTGCGTTTGTGAATGACCTGAAGCCGGAACTGAATAAAAAAGGACTGAGCAACAAAGACAAGATGATTATCATAGAAGGGCGCTTGCAGGCAGAAGCCAAGATGGATGCCGACCAGATGATCAGCGTCGTGAAGTATAAAAAATTCGACACCCGGTTGTGGAGTGACCTGAAGGGCAAGGCCAATGCCGAACCATTGCGCGATAAGATTGAAAGCCAGATCATCAACGGCGAAAAAATCATCCGCCACCAGAAGATTTCTATTCCCTATACACTATAAACTTACCTATGCGTTCATTCCTTCAATTCCTTGTTGCTCTCCTTACCCTCAGCGTACTCGGCTGGGCCGCATGGCAGGGCTACCTCATTATCCGCCGCCAGGAGGCGGGCCTGGATGTTACGACCCGGTCCATTCTGGTCATTGGCGCGCTGGTGCTGATCGTTTGTACCTTTATGATCACTTCCGCCATCTCGTCCGCCGCCGCCCGGAACGTCCGTGCCCGTCAGTTCGAAAGCAAGCTGGCACTCTATCAGTTATTGTTGCGTTCCCTGCAGGAACCCACGGAGCCTTCCGTACCCGGGGCGCCGGTGCCTTCCGTTTCCGGTCTGCAGCCAGCAGAGCCGCACCTGCTGCTGCTTGGCAGCCCCCAGGTGATCCGGAGCTGGAACGAATACATCGTAGCCACCCGGTCCGGATCGGACCTGCAGCCGGTGCGGGAAAAATTATTGCTTTCGATGCGGTCCGACCTGTGGCAGCCCAACGATTATTTCCTTCAGAAAGAGATTAAAAAATTGTTCACTTATAAAACCTGAGTCATGGCCATCCGCAAATATTTACGCCGCCGGCGCGGGCGCTCCGCCGAGGGCAATGCATCCCCTCATTTCTTTAAGGCGGAGCAGGGGTCGGCAGAGGTATCGGAACCCGGAACCTTTTTCCCGCCGGCCGCGGAAAAGGTTCAGGCCAGCCTGAAGGTCAGCCAGCCCGGCGATCCGCAGGAAGTGGAAGCAGACCGCATGGCGGACCGGGTGGTACAGAAAAAGGAAGAAGCGAAGGGGCCGGCCGAAGAAGAACCGCTGAGCCGCGCACCGAAGGAAGCGGAAGCCCTACGTAAACCGGAAGAGGAAGTGCAAAAGGCGGGTACGGAAAAAGAGCGCGAACAGGTAGCCCCGGTGCGTACGCCTGCATCGGTGCCTGCCGCGCCCGTTTCGGCCGCAGCCCTCCGGAAACCCCGTACAGGCCAGACCCTGCCGCCCGGCGTCGTGCATGAAATGTCGGCCCGCTTCGGGTATGACTTCAGCCCGGTGCGGATCCACACCGGCAGGGAATCCGAAGCATTGAACGAGCAGCTGCAATCCCGCGCCTTTGCCTTCGGGAAAAACATCTTCTTCAACCGCGGTCAGTACAACCCGGCCACGGAAAGCGGGCGCTGGCTGCTGGGTCATGAACTCACCCACGTGGTGCAGCAGAAAGGCAGCGAGCTGGAACAGGTACAACGTGATAAGATTCCCAGCATCTCTACGCCGGTGCCCAAAGAACTGAAGCTGGTGAAGAAAAAGGAACAGGTGTTGTATGCTTCGGGCACGATCAACGGCGTGCAGGTGATCCTGCGGCCCGATAACCGGGGACCGCTTCCGGCAGGCCGCTCGGGCGAAACGGCCTTGTCGCTGAAATACCAGTTGCCGCCCATGACCCATAAGAACGGGGTAGTGGTCAGCGTAACCGGTGCGCCGGTAGTCACCTTCACCATCCGCACCACTTACCTTCCGAAAGCGGATACCGCGCTGCCCTCCGCATACGGCAAGGGCACCACGCCCGCCGACAAGGCAGCCGGCAATACCAGCCTTGAATTCCATGAAGGAAGCCACGGTACGGAAGCCATGGATTACCTCCGCCAGCATCCCCTGCCCGGCTTCGACGGCAAGGCAGGCATGAGCCTGGAGGACTACGGCAAGGCAAAGGCGCTTTTTACCCAACAGATGGACAGCTACTACGCCAGCCTGCAGCAGGCCAATATCCGGCAGGTGGATTGTACCGGAAATCCTGCCTCGTTCTGCAAACCCTAACTGAACCCCATGTTCTGGAAAAAGAAAGAAGCATTACCCGAAATCGTATCCGGTGCGAAAGCCATCCCGGCACCGGAAAGCGCAAA
>DATAGL010000401.1:0-4497 GCA_036263755.1 Chitinophagaceae bacterium
ACCGAGGTAAAGGCCTCCGCCTCCACAAAGCGCTGGTTATAGATATGAGCGGCACTGGAAATGCCCTTTACGATCTGCAGTTGCTCCAGCAGCGGGTGTCTGTTCCAGAATTCACCCCGGGGCACGGTAAGGGCCCCTAACGCTTTTAAGTCTTCAAACGGCACATTGTGGATCGGCTTTCCCGGCCCGCCGGCTTCGGCATAAAAACCAAGGCCTTCCTTTTCACTCAGTTGCCGGCCTTTGGCATAATGATGCTCGATGATGAGGTTGGACAGCACCTTTGAAAAATCATACTGGAACCGCCCGGTGACCTCCCTGCTCCGCACCGTGAAGCCATCCAATACCGGTAAATAGGGAATAAGGCTGTAACCGGTGCGGCTTAGGAATTCTTCCGGCAAAAGCGGGGTCCATACGGCAGAATTTACCTCATAGCTGTCTTCATAGATATATTTCAGCGAACGGTTCTTCAGGCTTCCGAGTGCCGATTTCAGGCGCGTGAAGATGTAGTTCATATTGGCTTCCTGGGCGGCGGCACTGAAATGATCCAGCATCCGTCCGTTGGAATTGGGACTGGGCAGCATCAGCGGCTGGCCGGTAGGCGCACACACATAACGGACAATCCGCCATTTCCCGGCTGGCACGTTCCAGCGAAGGATACCGCCTTCTTTTACGAATGGCTGAAGGTTCAGGATGGAGCCGGTATCGCGGATGGAGGAATCGGCCCCGAACGGGTGCGCCACGACACCTACTTCCCGGTAAAATACCGGAAGGCCTGTGGCAGGATCGCGCTGCAGCAACAGGGGACGGTTATCGGTATTCTTTTCCGCAAGAGCAGGAAAGGGAAGGACCGCAGCAAAAGCCACCGGGCCGGTAATGATCGTATCCCTCCGGAACAATCCCATCGCCCCCTGCTCCGGCCGGATCCAGCTGCCGCCTGCGTTCCAGCTGCTGGAGCTGATCAGCCCGATCTCCAGGCCCAAGCGGTCGCCCTCCTGTACGGCATGCCGGATGCCCTGCAGGGATACATCACTTAAAAACGGGGCGCCATCCGGTACGAGTTTGTTTTCGTCAATGGTGGTACCCACATCCCAGATGTCGAAACCGCCCATGCCCTTTTGCCGGGCCTGCTCCATTTCGTAGGTAATCCGGGAAAAGCTGAAGTTGCCGTTCACCCAGGGCCACAAGGCCTTGGGCCGGGCACTGACCGGGGGATTCCTGAATTCTTTTTTAAGCACACCTGCCGTATCGGAAACATGCTTTTGCTGCGCTCCTGCACCCGGCCCGATGAGGAAAAGGAACAGGAAGAGGAAGAGCGCGCGTACTTTTATTAAGGAATGTCCCAGCGGATGCGGTTGCAGGTAGAACAGTTGAAGGGTCGCCATGGTCCAGATATTATTGCGTAAAAGCCGGCAGTAGCCTGCCGGCCGGGAATGTATACAGAACCCTCAAATGAACCATCCTTATCTGTCGGCAGCGGCAGGTGGCCCTGAGTCCCCGGCGCCGGAGCGGAACCGCACGCCGGCACCGGCGCCTGCCCCCTTTCTTCCGCTGCCACAATACCGGCTGAAAAATTGAATGGATTCATTATATTGCTGTACAACTGATCAGAAGGGAAGTCAATTGTTTTGCCGGATGCAGTACTGCGCCTGAAGGATCCAACTACCAAAACCATCCCGGCGAGCACCGCCCCCTTCCGGGGTTCAGGGCGCCACCTGTTTTCCGTCCAGGGATTCAGCCAGCAAAACAACCGTCTCCAACATTTATTCCGTTCATAAACCGCCTCATTTCACTTAAAATCCAGATTATGCATCATGACAATTCGAAGTCGAGAAGAAAATTCTTACAGCAGATAGGGGCCACTACCCTGGCGGCAGCCGCCTCCCCTTTAGCATCGCTGGCTGCCCGCCAAAAAGCGGAGGAGCGCATCCTGCAGTATGAGCGGAAAATTTCAGCCAATGATAAAATCCGGGTGGGTGTGATCGGGTACGGCGTGCAGGGGCACTTCGACCTGGACACCGCCCTCAAAGTACCCGGGGTGGAGCTGGCGGGTATCTGTGATTTATACACCGGCCGGATCGAGAATGCAAAGGAAAAATTCGGCAAGGAGCTGTATACCACCCGCAACTATAAGGAGCTCCTCGACCGGAAAGACATTGATGCCGTGATCATCGCCACCACGGACTGCTGGCATGCCCGCCAGACGATCGACGCACTGGAAAAAGGAAAGCACGTCTACATTGAAAAACCGATGATCTACAAGATCGGTGAAGGGTACGATGTGATGAAGGCCAGCCAGAAGTCGGGCAAGGTACTGCAGGTAGGCAGCCAGCGCGTGAGCAGCATTGGTTACGCGAAGGCCAAGGAGCTGCTGGCTTCCGGCGAGATCGGCAAACTCAACATGGTGAACGCCGTGTACGACCGGCAAAGCTCCATCGGTGCCTGGCAGTATACCATTCCCAAAGACGCCAGCCCGGAGACGCTCGATTGGGACCGGTATGTGGAAGTCACCGGGAAAATGGCCTACGACCCGAAAAAGTTTTTCTGGTGGCGGGCGTTCAAGGAAGTGGGCACCGGTGTGGCCGGCGACCTGTTCATTCATTTGTTGAGCGGCTCCCATTTCATCACCAATTCCAAAGGCCCGGAAACCATCTTCAGCACCGGCCAGTTCAGCTACTGGAAAGACGGCCGCAACCTGCCCGATGTAATGTCCGGGGTGATGCAGTACCCGGACAGCAACGAACACCCCGCCTACCAGCTCACCCTGCAGGTAAACTTTATCAGCGGCACCGGCGGCCAGGAAGTGATCCGGCTGGTGGGTTCGGAAGGCGCCATCACTTTAAGCGGAAACAACCTGACGGTGAAGCACAGCCTTATGCCCGAAGCCCCCGGCTTTGGCGGCTACGATTCCGTGTTCACCTTTTCCAAAAACATGCAGGAAGAGATGCAAAAGGAATACGACGCCAAGTGGACGGCCGATCAACGAAAAAGGAAAACAAAGGATGACATTGTATTCAAAGCGCCTGCGGGCTATAGTGATCACCTGGACCATTTCACCAATTTCTTCGATGCGGTAAGAACCGGGAAAAAAGTGGTGGAAGACGCCGAATTCGGATTCCGGGCAGCTGCCCCGGCCCTGGCCTGCAATCAAAGCTATTTTTCTAAAAAAATCGTGGGCTGGGACCCGATTAAAATGAAGGTAAAATAAGTGCCGCCGGAAGCAATCACGGGCCCCCCGTGGTTGCTTCCGGTTGGTCACCGAATGGATTTCTTCTCTTTGCTTCCGAAGGCCGTTTAACGGATCATTGATCTTTCCGGACATCCCTTTGGAAACGGATAAAACAGGACAGGATATGAAACAAATACCGGCGGCTTTTTTACTCCTGCTTTTCTTTGGCTGCACGACCCGTCAAAAAGCGCCCAAAGGGGAATGGATCCAGCTGTTCAATGGAAAGGACCTGAAAGACTGGACCATTAAAATCCGCAACCATCCGCTGAATGAAAATTTTGCCAACACCTTCCGGGTAGAGGACGGCCAGCTGAAAGTGTCCTATGACAAGTACGACGGGTTCAACGAACAGTTTGGCCACATCTTCTATAAGCGGCCATTTTCCTCCTATTTGCTGGTGGTAGAATACCGCTTTACCGGCGAGCAGGTGAAAGGCGGCCCCGGCTGGGCACTCCGCAACAGCGGCATGATGCTCCAGGGCCAGACCCCGGAAACCATGGCCCTGGACCAGGACTTCCCCATTTCCCTCGAAGCCCAGTTGCTCGGCGGAAACGGGAAAGACCCGCGCTCCACCGGCAACCTGTGCACCCCCGGCACGCATGTCGTGCTGAACGGAAAGCTGTTCACGCCCCATTGCGTTAACTCTTCTTCCAAGACCATTCACGGCGAAGAATGGGTACGGGCGGAAGCGCTCGTTTTGGGCGACTCCATTATCCATCATATCATCGAAGGCGATACGGTATTATCCTATTCGCAGCCACAGTATGATGCCGGGGATCCCTGGGTGAAGAAAGCCGGCCTGGCGGGAGGAACAACCATCCGCGAAGGAACCATCTCCCTGCAAAGCGAAAGTCATCCCGTTGCCTTCAGAAAGGTCATGCTCTTTGACCTGCAGCCCTACCGGAATGACCCGCAAAAGCTGGCCGCGGTCCTGCAACAACTGAAAACCCGAAGTCAATAGCTTAATGAAGTACCGCCCGGGAAGACAGGAGTTGTAACAAGGACCTCCCGTACGGGCACCTGTTTGCAGCAGGAGGCCTGCAGCCAATACGTATACCCTGTCCGGATGCCTGGCCCTGCGTACAACACCTATCCGGAATGCCGCCACAAAAATCAACTTCCGCATTCAGCTGAAAATGCCCTTTGGAGCCGGGCAGTATAGGCTTTCTGCTGCACGTTATCCGATTATCTTCCTTCGCCCGGCTCTGTCCTTACGGAACAACTCCCGGAGGGGGATGATGCGTTTACCTTTACGTAGTTCAGCAGAAAGC
>DATAGL010000402.1:0-9006 GCA_036263755.1 Chitinophagaceae bacterium
CACGAGGTTTTCCTTCGGATCGGCCCAGACGCAGGTACCGGTAAAGCCGGTATGCCCGAAGGTTTCGGGCGAGGCAAAGGCCGAAGGATAGGGCTCGCGGCGGGTGGCATTGTCCTTTTCCGGCTTGTCGAAACCCAGCGCCCGACGGCTGACCGGGCTGCCGTATGCGGTAAAGAGGGCAATGGTCTCCGGTTTCAGGTAGCGCTCGCCGTTGAGCGTGCCGCCGTTCAGCAGCATCTGGTACAGCAGCGACAGGTCGTAGGCATTGGAGAACAGGCCGGCATGCCCGGCAATCCCGCCGAACAGCGAGGCGCCTTCATCGTGCACATGCCCGGTGATGAGCTGACCGCGGAAATGCTTTTCTTCTTCGGTAGGCACCACCCGCGGAATCCCGAAGCGGTCGCGGGCGCTGAAGCCCGTGGAGGTCATGCCCAGGGGCGTATAAAAGGTTTTCTGCACGTACTGGTCCAGCGGAAGGCCGGTGAGGGCTTCCACGATCTTGCCCAGGAAAATAAAATCATTGTCGCTGTACACGTATTTGCCGGAAGGCCCGAGCGGGCTTTTGAGGATCCGCTGGTACAGGGTATCCACCCAGTCGTTGCGCAGGAAGAGGCTGTCGGCCACCGGCACCAGAAAGCCCGGCTTGCGCTCCCGGCTGTACAGGGAGTCAAGCGGGCGCCCCGCCGAATCGATCGTTTCCTTGTAAAAGGGAATAAAGGGAACAAGGCCGCCCTGGTGCAGCAGGAGATCCTTTACCAGAATGTCCGCCTTGTCGGTGCCGGCCGTCCAGGCCAGGTAATCGCCCAGCTTTTTCTCCAGGTCCAGCTTTCCTTCCTCATACAGCTTCATCACCGCTACGGTGGTGGCGGAGATCTTGGTCACGGAGGCCAGGTCGTAAATGCTTTCCAGGGTAATGGGATGGGCATCGGGCCCGTAGGTCTGACGGCCAAACGCCTTGTGGTACCGGATCTTTCCGTCCTTCACGGCCAGCACCACCGCCCCGGGCATGGCGCCCTGGCGGATCGCGCCGTGCACGATGCTGTCGATGGTTACCCAGGCAGCGGAGCTGCCTACCGGGAAGAGGTTGGAAACCGCGATCCCCGAGCCGTACGAAAACTGGCATACCGTCACGGGCAGCTTTCCTTTGGCACTGATTCGGTTGAGCAGAAAATCGGCGGCCGCTTCCTGGGTAAACGGATCATCCTGGTGCAGGGCTACGAGTGTGGGTGCCGTGCAGAAATTTTTGGCGGCATAGACGTTGCCGAATACAAAAGTGGCGGCATTCGGTCCCTGCAGCTCTTTCCAGAGGCCGAGGGCGGCCGTACTAATGTTATAGTTGTTGGCCGGCCGCATGCTGAACTCATGAACGCCGATGATCACGGCGTCGTAGTTCCCGCTTTTGATCTTCTCCGCAATCGCCGCTGCGCGGTCGGCACCTTCCTTATAGGACAGGCCAAAGGTATCGGCCTTGTAATCGGCCTGCAGCCGGCGGCCGAAGGCATTGACGGCGGCGGGGCCCAATCCAACATAGGCCACTTTACGCTTGCCGGTGAACGGCAGCAGGTTCGCCCCGTTGCTCAGCACCGTCACGGTATTGCGGGCCACCTGCGCGCGGAACGCATCGGTTTGCGCATTCAGGTCGGCCAGCAGGTTGGTGGTGTCCACGAACTGGGGACCGTTCAGCCCGAGGCGGTATTTGGCCTGCAGCACCTTGGTTACCTTGGCATCGATGTCTTTCCACTTCAGGCGTTTCTTTTTCAGGGCGGCCATGACCGCCTCGAGGGCAGCCGGAACGTCTTCGGGCAGGCAGAGCATGTCGTTGCCGGCCAGCAGGGCCTGCACGGAGGCTTCACCGGCCGGGAAGAACTTCGTCACGCCTTTCATCTCCAGGGCATCGGTAAAGGTGAGGCCTTCATAACCGAGTTCATCGCGCAGGAGGCCGGTAACGTTGTTCTTGGACACGGATGTGGCGCGGTTGGCCGTTTTATCGATCGCCGGCACCGCCAGGTGGGCGATCATGACCGAGCCCACGCCGGCCTTGAACAATTCCTTAAACGGATACAGCTCCAGCGAGTCGAGCTGCGGAAGGCTTTTGGAGATGACCGGGAGGTCGTAGTGCGAGTCCACTTCCGTATCGCCGTGGCCGGGAAAGTGCTTGGCACAGGCCATGATGCCGGCGGCCTGCATGCCGCGGGCATAGGCCACGCCGAAGCGGGCTACCTTTTGCTTGTCTTCACCGAAGGAACGGTAGCCGATGACCGGGTTGTTGGGGTTGTTGTTGATATCCACCACCGGGGCATAGTTCACGTGCACGCCGATGCGCTTCATCTGCTCGCCGACCGCAACGCCCATGCGGTACACGATCGATTCGTCGGTCAGGGCACCCAGCGTCAGCTGGTACGGGAACCGGGTGACCGAATCGAGCCGCATACCCAGGCCCCATTCACCATCGATCGTCACCATCAGCGGGGTCTTGGCAATGGACTGGTAGGCGTTGGTCAGGTTGGCCTGGCGCACCGGTCCGCCCTGGAAAAAGCACAGCGCCCCTACATTGTACCGGCGCACCTGGTCGGTCACTTTGGCTACGTGGTCGGCGCCCAGGTTGCTGTGCGCCCGGATGACCATCAGCTGTGCCACCTTTTCTTCTTTCGACAGGGACCGGAATACGCTGTCCACCCATTCCTTTTCGGAAAGGGCGCTGCGGTACTGGGCGAAGGAAGAGAGGGAGAAAAGAGAACAGGTAAACAATAGGGCGAATAGTTTCTTCATAATGGTTTCAATCGGAGTTCAATTTACCACAATTCACGTAGCTGTTTGCTAAAGGGATGTAAAACCGGCGGGGGCTCCGGCCATCTTACCGGTTCTTTATCCAAATGGAAACATCGTGCGGGGCGGGCTCGTCGCCGCCGAAGTACGGGTAGAGCTGGTAGCCCCTGGCCCTGGGGGTTTTGCTTGCGCGCGGCAGGACCGTTTCCGTGCCGTTCAGCATGAACCCGTAGCCCGCTTCCGTGACGCGGATGGCGCATTCGGCTTCGGCGCCGATGGCCATGGTGCCGAGTTCCTTCGAAGCCCGCACCCCGTTGTTATACACGTAGGCATAGAGGCGGAGGGCGCCGTTGTTCCAGCTCCAGCCAAAGCGGGCGCTGAAGCGGTGGTGCTCGTCGGCGTTGTCGGAAAAGCCGTACAGCTTGTTGATATCATACTGGTTCGCGGGGACCGCCGTGCGGTATACGGCCGACGAATCGAAGCGCACGGTGAACCGGAGGCTATCCAGTTCTACGGGGCGGAATACATTGCTTTGGGTGCTGTGCTCCCCTTTCTTAATGAGGTACCGGGTAAAGGAGGCAGAAGGAGCGGTGGGATTGGTGACCGAACGGCCCGGCCCTGCTACGGCATCCACCCCTTTGCTGCAACCGGCCAGGAAAAGGGCCGCCGCCACACACAGGATACGCGTGTTCATGGTTTTCTTTAGGATTTGTGCTAATATATAAAACAATGGTACTGCTGCAGCCGGCGGGTGGCGGAGAAGTTCGGAAAATAAGAAAATAGCCTTAGGGAGGTAGGGGTGAGGTTTGAAGTTTAAGGTTTAAAGTTTAAGGTTTAAGGTTTTTCCTGAAAGGTTGGGAAATCTTTAGGTACGGTTTGCCCGTTTGCTTGTTTGCTTGTTTGCGGTTGTGGACAAAGGACCTTTGCTGAACAGCCAAAACGGCAAACAAGCAAACAGGCAAACATCTTCATGAAAACACCACCTTAAACTTTAAACTGTAAACCTTGAACTCCACCCCCCAAATTATAGGCTTTATGTTACTTTTGATCCCTTAACCCGTGCAGATTGTGGCAGACCGAATTCAACTCCTCCCCGATAATATTGCGAACCAGATAGCGGCCGGCGAAGTGATCCAGCGGCCGGCCAGTGCGGTCAAGGAACTGCTGGAAAATGCCGTGGATGCCGGTGCCACCGAGATCCGCCTGGCGGTGAACGATGCAGGCAAGGCGCTGATCCAGGTAACCGACAACGGCTCGGGCATGAGCGAAACCGATGCCCGCCTCTGCTTCGAGCGTCATGCCACCTCCAAGATCCGCAACATCGACGACCTGTTCCACATCCGCACGATGGGATTCCGGGGCGAAGCCCTTGCTTCCATTGCCGCCGTGGCGCAGGTGGAGCTCCGGACCCGGCGCCCGCAGGACGAAGCCGGCACCTGCATCTTTATCGAAAACAGCGCTGTGGTGCGCCAGGAACCGACGGCCTTCCCGGCCGGCACGTCTATTGCCATGAAGAACCTGTTCTTCAACGTGCCCGCCCGCCGCAACTTCCTTAAAAGCAACACCGCCGAGATGCGCCATATCGTGGACGAGTTCATCCGCGTGGCCATGGCCTTCCCGAATATCTTTTTTTCGCTGACCTCCAACGGCCAGCAGCTGTTTCACCTTGAGGCCGGCAGCCTGAAGCAACGCATCACCCAGCTGCTGGGCGCACAATACAACGCCAAGCTGGTGACCGTGAAGGAAGACACCGACTACCTCAACGTGTACGGCTTCGTGGGCAAGCCCGATACGGCCCGCAAGACCCGCGGCGACCAGTACTTCTTCGTCAACCACCGCTTTATCCGCAGCGCCTACCTGAACCATGCGGTGCAGAGCGCTTACCAGGACCTCATCCCCGCCGACGCCTTTCCATCGTACGTGCTTTTTATCGACCTCGATCCTGTCCAGGTGGATGTAAACGTGCACCCCACGAAGCAGGAGATCAAGTTTGAAGACGAAAAGATCGTGTACGCCTTTGTGCAGGCGGCCGTGAAGCATGCGCTGGCGCAGTTCAGCATCACGCCTACGCTCGATTTCGACCTGGACGCGTCCATCCAGCACCTCGACTCCATCCAGAAACCGTTTACCGATAAGGAGCAGTCGGCCACCCGCGCTTCTTCCCTGTTCCAGACCTTCACCCAGGCGCACCAGGCCCATGCCATTGAGCCCGGCTCCGGTGCTTTGCCGCACTGGAGCACGCTGGCCGGGGATGACGGCGGGCGCCTCCCGGCGCCCGGTCCGCAGGAAGCGATTCCGGCCGCACCCGCAACAGGTGCTCCTTTTCCCTCGCTGCTGCACGGGCTCCGCACCACCGAAGAAGCCATCCCGGTACAGCTGTTCAACGCGTATATCCTGGTGCCTTCGGAAGACCGGTTCCTGCTCATTCACCAGCAGGCCGCGCATGAACGCATTGTCTACGAGCGGTTGAAGCGTGCCTGGGAAGGAAAGCCCATGGCCACGCAGCGTACCCTGTTCCCCGCCACGGTTTCCCTGCGGCCGGCCGATGCCGTGCTGCTGGAAGAACTGCTGCCGGAGCTGGGCGTGCTGGGCTATGCCCTGGAACCCTTCGGCAAAGACACGTTTGTGATCCAGGGTACACCGGCCGATGTGGATACCGGCAACGAAAAACACGCGCTGGAGCAGCTGCTCGAGCAGTTCAAGCATTTCAGCGCCGAGCTCAAATACTCGCGCCGCGAAGCCCTGGTGCGCACGCTCGCCTGGCAGCAAAGCGTGAAGGCCGGCACCCCGCTCTCCGAGCGCGAAATGCAGCGCATTGTGCACGAACTCTTCCAGTGCGACCAGCCCAACAGCACCCCTACGGGCCGGCCGACGCATACGCTCTTTACGAAGGAGCAGCTCGATAAACAGTTCGGACGGTAGGAATGTCGAACAGATGAATAACGAATGAAGAAGGTCGAAGGGAAATATTCAATGCTCAATATTCAATTTTCAATACGCAAGGCTTGTGAATCGTGAATACTCTTTGCGTCTTTGCGGCCCTCCGCGTCTTTGCGTGCAACCCTGCCGCCGGAGCGAGGGAATATCGAACAAGGAATGTCGATTGAAGAATAATGAAGTGTGGCCAATTGCAGAGGCCCCGATCTCTTTGCTTTGCCGGAAGAAATACAAGGCCGGCAGCAAGGTTGAGGGCATGGATCCATCACCGCATATAGCCACAATCACTCCAGGGCGGCCAGCTTTTGCTTCAATGCGGCTTCCTCTATTGGCGTGAAGGCAAGAGTGGCCACCCCCCCGTTTTGCATGTTCACCGGTACCACGGAATGATGGATCTTTCCATCGACAACGCAAATGCCCACCAGCGTTGCCCTGGCGGCGATCATGTTATCGGAGGTCAAACCGCTGGCCCCGCCGGGAAAGCGGAAAACGGACTTTTGCCCGGTAAGGTGTACAAATACCGCCGTGCTGTCCAGGTCAGGACAGTTGCCCGGCAGGACCGTATACCTGATCTTGGGCTCATCGATGAATTTGTCAATGTTGAGCCATTGCAGGCTATCGGCAAAAAGGATAACGGAGAACCGAATGGTGTCGCGGGCAACCGTATTTCCCGGGTTGTTGTTGGGGATCCAGTTGATCGTACCGGAGGACGTGTCCCCGTTAAACACCTGCATTCCCTGCATGTCCGCACCGGCCGGGGGCACAACATTCAAACGGATATGCTTACCCGGCGCCAGCTTCAGCACTTCACTGCCCTGGGTGACCCGCACAAAGAACTCACCGCCCGATATCAGCGGCTTGCCGTCGGACATGGCAGGGGTATTGTTCAGGATCATTTCGCCGGGGGTAAAAATCTCCTTGACCTCAATGGACACCGGCCCGGTGACCGGCCGGTTACCGGAGGTCACAAAAGCGTTCTCCGGGAATTGCACGCCTGTTCCTTTAGGCGTGGTAAGACGGATGGAATTTTCGGAAGCGGCCGTAAAAAGATACACAGGAACGGCATTTTTTGTAAAGAACTGCGCAAGGGAAACCGGCCCGGTCTTTACCGGAGCGGAGCGGCTGAGTTCTTTCTGACAGGCAAAAAGAAGAAAGGCAGCAGCTGCAAGAAAGAAGATATGTTTCATGATCTGGCTTTTAAAAATGGGTTCACCCGTTGTTCGGGTGTATAAAAAGAATAAGACATGGCGCCCCTTGCCGCCAACGCCGAACCTGCGGAGCCGGCTACCTTGCGCAATCCCGGACTAGGGTTATGGCATTGCAGGAGAAAATGGCGCGCCCATGGATGCGGTGCGTGCACGGCTCGCCGCCGTTTTTTATATTCCTGACAGGTGATTCCCTGCGGGGCAGGGCCACAAGAATGAGGTAAACGGCTACAGGCTACGGGTTCATAGAGTGCTTTTTGCTAACTGGCTTTGCATGCATGGTTTCCCTGAAGGGCATTTGGTCACTTCAGCCATTCTTTGAGGCGGAAGCGCAGGAATACCTGCAGATTCCGGTTCTTTTCTTCCCGCAGCAAACCGGCAGGATCGGTATAACGCAGGTAAGGCTGCAGGCCGAGCTGGTACCGGAGGCCAAAGCCCCAGCGCTTCCACTGGTATTCGGTTTCGGCCATCAGGTACAGGTGGCTGCGGACAAAATTGCTGTCGGCCTGCCGCTGCACGGGAAGGATCTTGCTGCTGACCGCCGAATCGGCCGGGGCATTGATCCGCTGGCTGCGGACCTCCTCTTCGCGCACGGCGCCGTAAAAGCGGTTGTATACCAGGCCCAGGCCTGCCGACCAGCGGTCGGTCACGCGGTAGTGCAGGCTGAGCGGGACCTGGTGGTAAAAGGTTTTTTTCACCCGGAGCGAAGTGTGCGTGAGCTGGCCCGAAAACGTATCCAGGACGGTCTGTTGACTGTAGGTTATTTCCTTCACCTGCTGGGGGGCACCGTAGCGGAAGCCGCCCTGCAGGAAGATCCGGTTGCGCTGTGCCCGGAAATAGACCGCGGGCAGGTAATCCGTTATGCTTCCCTTGCGCCCGTAAGCGGAATACGGCACGGCGGTCTGACCGTTCAGCGGGATCTGCTGCGCCACCGATAAACCGGCACTGAATGCCCAGCGCGGCCGCGGCGGCGGGGTTGCTTCCTTTGCTTTCTGGTCGCTGCTGTCGGCAGCTTTTTGCGGCAGTGCCTCTTTCGGTACGGCGGCGGTTACCGGGCTGTCCGGACCGGGTACGCTCGTCAGTGGCGGAGCGCTGCGGGTGGTATCGGCCGGATCGCCCGGGCTGGCCGGTACCGGAAGCGGTTGCGTCTTTGTGGTGATTCCTTTTTTCACCTGCTTCATTCCCCGGCGGGTCCGGGCGGCTGGCGTATCCGCCGGCCGCTTGCTTCCGGCCCTTGTGCGGCCGGGAGGCACCGGTGTTTTCCCGGGTGCGACGCTCATTTGCGGGCCGTCAGCCGTTGGTTCTTTGCCCGCCGCCGGAACACCGGTAGCCGTCCCGGAGGACTCTTTTCCACGGGAAGCATCCGGAGCAGCCGGTCCGGGTTGGGGCAGGTGCTTTCGGGCCGCTTCCGGCGGGGTTGCCGGAAGCACCGGCCGGGAATGCTGCTCCTGCCGGGGGCGGGCGGCGGCTGTCTGGCGGTCTGCACCCGGGCGGAAGAAGAACAGCCAGATCAGTGCCCAGCCGGCGGCGCCCAGCAAAGCCATACCGGCGCAACCCCAGAAGAACGGGGGCAGCCAGCGGCGGCGCTTGTCTTTTTCAAGGCGGCGCTTCATGTCTTCCCAGGCCGGCTCCATATCGGGCACGGGCAGGTCGGACATCCGGTCCCGCAGCAGGTCGTCATATGGTTGCCGTTCATCCATGTATGCGCAAGTCTTCGTTTTTGAGGAATGTCTGCAGGGCTTTCCGCGCCGCGTTCAGGTGCCATTTGGACGTGCCTTCCGTGATGCCGAGCATTCCGGCGATCTCGCGGTGACTGTAGCCATCCAGTACGAAAAGGTTGAACACCGCCCCCGTGGCAGGCGGCAGCCGGCGCACCAGGGCCAGCAGCGACCCGGCGTCCAGCTGCTCCAGCACCGAAGCGGCTACGGGCAGCTCTTCTTCCGCTTCCAGCTCCTGCCGCGCCCATTTTTCCCGGCCCCGCAAAAAATCCAGGCAGGTATGTATTATGATCGTGCGGATCCAGGTATACAGGGTAGCTTGCTTCGGCCGGTACCGTCCGATCTGCCGGAACACCTTAAGGAAACCGGAGTTGAGCACT
>DATAGL010000403.1:0-4046 GCA_036263755.1 Chitinophagaceae bacterium
ACTCGCCCTGGGGCGAAGGCTTCCCTGGCTGGCACATCGAATGCTCGGCCATGAGCACGAAGTACCTCGGCAAGTCCTTCGACATCCACGGCGGCGGCATGGACCTGCAGTTCCCGCACCACGAAAGCGAGATTGCGCAGAGCACCATCTGCAACGGATGCACGCCCGTGCGCTACTGGATCCACAACAACATGATCACCATCAACGGCAAGAAGATGGGGAAGAGCTACAACAACGTGATCAAGCTCACGGAGCTGTTCAGCGGCGAGCACCCGCTGCTGGAAAAGCCCTACAGCCCGATGACCGTGCGGTTCTTCATCCTGCAGACGCATTACAGCAGCACGCTCAACTTCTCCAACGAAGCCCTCCAGGCGGCCGAGAAGGGACTGAAACGGCTGATGGAAGCGTATGGGTGGCTGCAGAAAGGTGAGCTGCAAGCTGCAAGCGGCCAGCTGCAAGCCGGACCACAGGATGCATTGCTTGCAGCTAACTGCTCCAAGCTTGTAGCTTCGCTGCAGGAGTTCATGGACGACGACTTCAACACGGCCAAGGTGCTCGCCTCGCTGTTTGAGCTGGTGCCGGTGATCAACTCCCTGAAAGATAAATCCATTGCGCCGGAAGCGCTCGGCGCCGACCTGCTGCAGCGCCTGCAGTCGGAGCTGAAGCTGTACGTGGAAGACATCCTCGGGCTGAAAAGCGAGTCGGTGGAAGACGCCGGCGTGCTTCAGGGTGTGCTGCAGGTGCTCATCGACATCCGCCGCGAAGCCCGCGCCCGCAAGGACTGGGCTACCTCCGACCGGATCCGCAACCAGCTCGCCGATGCCGGCATCCTGCTCAAGGACGAGAAGGACGGAAGCATGAGCTGGACGATGAAGTGATGTACGATGTACGGTGTAAGATGTACGATGCGTTTCTGAATGTGTATCTTACTTAGGTTGAAACAGGGTTTCGCGCAGAGCGAAGGAGGAAAGGAGGACGCAGGGAGTGAACTCATTCGCTCCTTTTCTCTGCGCGCAATAAAATCCCGCTATCCAACTCCAAACCTCAAACCATAAACCATAAACAAACTCCATCAAAGGCATATCCTCCTGCATTTCTTCGCCTTCCTGCTCATCCAGCAGGGCTTCGGCCTCTGGGGGTACCTGGTGGATGCTGAGCTCTATGCCCTCATCCTCGAAAGCGGCGGCCAGACGCTGATGCTGGGCCGCGATGTTTCCTCCGACCGGCTGATGTATTTCGTGATGATGCAGGCGCTGATTGCCTCGGGCGGGGCGCTCCTTGCCTTTGTACTGGCCCTGTTCATCGGCTACCGGCGGCGCTGGTTCTGGATGAACTCCCTCATCGCTTACCTCCTGCTCTACGGGCTGGGCTGGGTGCCCTGGAAGCTGCTGGCGCCCGTGCAGCAGGCCGTACGCAATACATACCGGCTCTTTTCGGATAACGCCATTTTTTTCTGCCTAGCGGGCGGCGCTCTGCTGGTGGCGGCGGGCACCCTGCTCCTGCTGCACCGGGGACTTAAAAGATGGATCGACCGCGGCTACCGCTTTCCCGCCCCCGTGCGCGAACAGGCACCCCACCCTCCTTCATAAAAAAAGCCGCAAGCAAAATGCTTGCGGCTTGCAGCCTGCGACTTGAAGCTGATCAGAATGCTTTCTTCGTTTGTACGCCGGCCGGTACCGGAGCGGTTTCCGGGTACAGCACGGCCTTCACGTAATTATTCAGGTTGAGGAACTTCCTGGCAGCGGCCTGTACGTCGGCAGCCGTCAGCTCGCTCACCCGCTGTTCGTAGGTCAGCACCAAGTGCGGGTCGGTACGGTCGATCACGGCATTGGACAGGGCACCGAGCCAGTAGGCATTGTTCTGGATGTTCGTAGCGTACTGCTTGCGCCAGGTCTCTTTCACCTTGTCGAGGTCCTTCACTTCCACGCCTTTCTCCTGCACGTTCTTCACGATCTGCAGCAGGGCGGCCGTCAGCTTGTCCACGTTCTCCGGACCACAGGGCACCGTGGCACGCACGGTA
The DNA here is from genome assembly GCA_036263755.1 of Chitinophagaceae bacterium. Taxonomy (GTDB): domain Bacteria; phylum Bacteroidota; class Bacteroidia; order Chitinophagales; family Chitinophagaceae; genus Flavisolibacter. The sequence goes on from DATAGL010000403.1 coordinate 2,021, forward strand.
TAGTGGGTATACGGCCGGTGGCTGATGCCGCCGCCGAAGCCGCCGCCATACATGCCGCCCATTTCTTCGCGCAGCTTCTCGATCACCTGGATGTTCAGCACATCCAGCAGGGCGCGCAGGGCCATATTTTCCTTGACGTCATACTTCGTTTCACCGGTGAACACCAGGGCGATCATGCTCTGCTGCTCCTTACCCCGCTTGATGTTGGCTTCCACCTGTCCCTGCACCGGGCGCACGCCCTGGTCTTTGGCTTCCCATTGCTGGGGCGTGGCGGGCAGCGAGCCGAGGTACTTCAGCAGCAGGGGCATGGCGGCAGTGGTATCCAGGTTGCCCACGAAGGTGAAGTGCATGCCGTCGGCATTGCGGAAGACCTGGTTGTACAGGGCAAAGGATTTTTCGAGGTCCAGCCGGTCGTATTCTTCCGGGGTGGGAAACTCGCTCATCCAGGGGCTGCCGTTGTACAGGATCTTGGTCAGCGTATCCTCAAAGAAATATTGCGGGTCGCTCATCAGGTTCTGCACTCCGGCCTTCTCCTTCGATACATACGAGCGGAAAAGCGCCGCATCCTTGCGCGGCTGGGTGAAGTACAGGTGAATGAGTTGCAGGAAGGTCTCGAAATCCTTTACGCTGCTCTGGCCCTCAATACCTTCTTCGTGCGCGTTGAGGTAGGGCGAAACGTTGACCGTTTTGCCGGAGAGGAATTTCTGCAGGTCGGTCGGCGAAAGATCCTTCACGCCCATGGCCTTGACGATGGTGGCCGCATGCTTGGCCTGGTCTTTCTCTTCCAGGGAAAACTTATTGAAGCCGCCGCGGCGCCAGGCGTCGAGCAGGATCTGGTCGTTCTTCAGGGTCGTGGGCTTCAGGGTGATCTCCACCCCGTTGCTCAGGGTCAGGCGCGTGGTACCGAGCTTGGGGTCGGCGCTGCGGGTCTTGATGGTGCCGGCGGAAGGCGCCTGCTCCATCAGGTTCTGGGCCACAGCCTTTTCTTCGTAAGCGGTCACCGGCTTGCTGCGCGCGGCGGCCAGGGCCTGCAGCAGGCCTTCGCTCGTGGGCAGCTTTGCTTTGGCCGATGTAGGCGCGGTGATGAGGGCGAAGGCATTTTCCGAAGAAGGCATGGCCTTGGCCACGGCATTCACTTCCTCCAGGGTAATGGTGGGCAGCGACTGTTTGGCAAAGTTGTACTGGTGCTCGATACCGGGGATGGGGTTGCCTTCGAGGAAATGGTTGACGTACTGGCCGACGATCTGTCCCGACTCCGATTTATCGCGCTCGTTGTAGGCTTTCTCCAGCCCGTTGAGCATCGATGCTTTGGCGCGTTCCAGCTCGGAGGCGAGGAACCCGAACCTGCGGGCCCGCTCCGTTTCCCCAATGAGGGCGTCTACCGCTTCCTGGGCCGTGTTGTTGCCGAGCACCGCAAAGGAGGTAAAGGCTTTATACCCCCGCAGGAAGGGCGACATACCCGCATAGGAATAGATAAAGGGCGGGTTTTCCTTCGTCATCAGTTCCTGCAGGCGTTGGTTGATCAGCGTGGACACGAGGTTCTCCACCATGGAAGACCGCACATCGGCCCAGGTTTTGGCAGTCTTCGACGGCTTCACAAAGTTGTACATCTGCAGCACGCTGTGCGTGGCCTCGTCGTCGGTCACCACCAGGGCTTCCGGCCTGGACCAGGTCTGTATGGGTGTGATGGCCGGTCGTGCCTTGGCATTGGCCGGGTTGACGGCCTTGCCGAAATGCGCCTTGATTTTCTGCTCGGCCACGGCGGGGTCGATATCGCCCACCACCACTACCGCCATCAGGTTTGGCCGGTACCACTGCTTGTAAAAGCGGGACAGGGTTTCGTGCTTGAAGTTCTTCAGCACCGAGTCGGTACCAATGGGCAGGCGCTCGGCGTACTTCGAGCCGTTGAACAGGCGCGGGAAGTACTGGCGCATCATGCGCTCCTGGGCACCCTTGCTCAGGCGCGACTCTTCCAGCACCACGCCGCGTTCCTTTTCGATCTCCGATTTGTCGAGCAGGTTGTTGA
>DATAGL010000404.1:0-4752 GCA_036263755.1 Chitinophagaceae bacterium
ATATCACCCAGGTGATCTTCATCACCGAGGATATCGGTTAGCACGGCAAACTGTCCATCCTTCGAAATCAGGCCCATGGCCACGCCGGCCACGTGCTTGCGGAAAGGAATACCTGCATCCATCAGTGCCAGCGAGCCGGCGCAAACGGTTGCCATGGAGGAAGAGCCGTTGCTTTCCAGGATATCACTTACGATCCGTACGGTATAGGCAAAATCGCCGGTTGGCATCATCTGCTTCAGGGAACGGAGTGCCAGGTTACCGTGACCTACCTCCCGGCGGCCGGGACCGCGCAGGAACTTCACCTCACCGGTAGAAAACGGGGGGAAATTATAGTGCAGGATAAATTTCGAATATACAGAAGTAGCGGCGCTTTCCACCAGCAGCTCATCCAGCGGAGTGCCGAGGGTTACGGTGGTCAGCGACTGCGTTTCGCCGCGGGTAAAGAGCGCGGAACCGTGCGGGGTGGGCAATACGTCCACTTCCATGTCGAGGGGACGCACTTCGTCGAGGGAACGGCCGTCGAGCCGAACTTTGTCGTTCAGGATCATGTCGCGCACCACATCGTACTGAAGGTCGCCCAGGTATTTTTTCACCAGCTTCTTTACGTCGTCGCCGATTTCCTCGCCTTCCGGCAGGTTCGCTTCCTGGGTGAGCACCTCTTTCAGGTCTTCGTAGATCTTCTTGTAGGTGTCCTTCCGCTCGGCCTTCGGCAGGCGGGCACGGGACAGCTCTTCCATGCGGGTTTTGGCAAACTCGTATACACGCTGCTGGAGCGCTTCGTTGGAGTCCGGACGCTTGTAATCCCGCTTGGGGCCAACACCCAGTTCGTCGCGCAGTTCCTGCTGGGCGCGGATCTGAATGCGGATGGCTTCGTGGGCCACTTCGAGGGCGGCCACCAGGTCTTCTTCGGAACATTCCTTCGCTTCCCCTTCCACCATCATGATGTTCTTCTCGGTAGCGGCAATGATGAAATCCATATCGGAGCGCTCCATTTCCGAGCGGGAAGGGTTCACCTTGAACTGACCGTCCACACGGCCGATCCGCACTTCGGAAATCACTTCCTGGATGGGAATGGTGGATACCGCCAGCGCAGCAGAGGCAGCGAGGCAGGCCATGGCATCGGGCAGTACTTCGGAATCGGAAGAGATAAGGGTGATGATCACCTGTACTTCACAGAGGTAATCTTCGGGAAACAGGGGACGCAGGGCGCGGTCCACCAGGCGGGAAATCAGCACCTCGTAGTCGTTCAGCCGGCCTTCGCGCTTGAAGAAAGAACCGGGGATCCGGCCGGCGGAAGCAAATTTTTCCATGTAGTCCACGGAAAGCGGGAAAAAGTCCTGTCCGGGCTTCGGCTCTTCGGTAGCCACTACGGTAGCCAGCAGGCAGCAATTCCCCATGGTCACCGTTACCGATCCGTCGGCCTGGCGGGCCAGCCGGCCGGTTTCAATAGTCACCTCTCGGCCGTCTCCTATATCGAACTTTTTAATAAACTTTTGCTTTAACATGCTAATGAATTTTGATGGTACTAAAGGGGCCAAATAAAACAACTATTCCCAACCGTGGATAGTTGGGAATAATTTAAGGAAAGCTCCTAACTTATTTTCTGATTCCTAATTTTTCAATCAAAGCGCGGTATCCGGTCAGGTTGTGCTTCTGGAGGTAGTTCAGCAGTCTTCTGCGCTTTCCTACCAGTTGCATGAGTCCACGGTGCGTGGAAAAATCCTTTTTGTTTTGCTGGAGATGTGAAGAAATCTGGCTGATGCGTTCGGTCAGCGCAGCAATCTGGCCTTCAATAGAACCGGTATTGGTTTCCTTACCACCAAAATTGGCAAAAATGCCTGCTTTTTTCTCTGTAGTTAATGACATCGTAAGTTTTTTTTGAAAGACATCCGATTAGATACCCGATAATTTTGCCGGCAAAAATAAGGAAAAAAGTGGAAATTTTGTCAGGATGCCCCTTACGGAAGCGGAAAATTCCTTATATAGGTGGCCTTACCTGCATCTGACAACCAGGCCATCAACAAAAGGTTACTCCGCCTCTAAATGCATATTCATCTTTCAAACCGCCGGAACAGGCAGCGGATTCTTCGGGAACAGGCCGTCCATACTCCGTATATACGAACAAAGGGCGAATAAAAGAGGGATATTCTACAAATTGAATTAAGGTTTCGCGCAGCAAAGGAGAAAAGGAGCAAAAGAGCCTGATCAACCATTTCAACCAATTCCCAATTCCCAATCCCATTTATCTTCGTCCCATGGACCCGCAAGAACTCTCCGCCGACACCCGGGCGATCCTTGGATTACAGCTGCCCACCGACCCGCGCTGGGTGGACCTGGCCGGCAAATCCCTGGAAGAGGTACTGACCGATCATGCCTATTGCGAGCAGAAGGCCGCTACTTCCTGCATTTCCCTTATCCAGTGGTACAGCTATAAAGAAAGAATCGTGGAAGAGCTGGCCCCGATCGTCACCGAAGAATGGGGACATTTCCGCCTGGTACTGGCCGAATTACAGAAAAGAGGACTGAAGCTGGGCCGCCAGCGGAAGGATGCCTATGTGAATGGGCTGCTCCCCTTTGAAATAAAGGGCGGAACCGAAGAAGACCGCCTCCTGGACAAGCTGCTGATCTGTGCACTGATCGAAGCGCGCAGCTGCGAACGGTTCAAGCGGCTGAGCGAAGGGCTGGACGACCCTTACTTGCGCAAATTCTACCGCCGCTTCATGGAAAGCGAGGCGGGGCATTACACTCTTTTTATTGACCTGGCCGAAACCTATGTTGAAAAGGAAAAGGTCCGGAAACGGTGGAAAGAATGGCTGCACCACGAAGCCGAAGTGATCTCCCGGCTCGAGGTGCGGGGGGACCGGATCCATTGACCGCAGGTGGACACGATTTTTAATGACTTACAGGGATCGGGATGGCAGGATGGAATCTGGTCCTTATAGGAGAGTTTCATATCCCTGTCTCATTGATCTTCCGGCCGGCGTTTTATTTTTTAATATAGTCGTTACGCCTGGTTCCTTTTTATTGTTGTGCCGCTTCGAAAAAGCGGATGTCTTCACTGAAATCCAGAAAAGGGTATTGCTGGCTCAGTTGGCGGGCCTTCTCCCCCGCAGCATTCAGGAAACGGCGATGGGCGTCCGTATCCGGGTGGGAAGGCCTGTGTTTGCGGGCATTGGCCAGCCGCCGGGCTTCCGCTGCCAGGGCAATCGTTTCTTCGCTCATGAACATTTCTTGGAACTGCTCCAGTACCGATTGGGTGGCTGCAAAGTTGGGATGAACAAGGTCGATGTCATAAAAGCGGTAATCGCGCAGCACATCAATTACCCACTCATAAGAAGGGAAATAATAGAGCCGGTTAAATTTATTCACCATATGGTGCACGGCTTCGATGAGCCGGGCCTTGCTGCGGTTATTTTCCACCACCCCGTCGCGGATGTGCCTGACCGGGCTGATCGTGAAAATAACCCGCAGGGAGCGGTTAAAATAAAAAAGCTGGTGCAGCATGTTGTCCAGCGCTTCAATGGTTTCCGTAATGCCCATCAGGTGCTTGTGGAACCACTGTCCCGGCGCCCGGTGGCAGTTGGCCACGGGTCGGTTCCCTTCCGCCACCAGCCGGTAACTGAAGGAAGATCCCAGCGTAATGATGAGCCAGTCCGTCTGTTTCAGAAACCGGTGCGCTTCTCCGACGGATTGATTGATCTCTGCCAGCACCGCATCTTTATCCGTACCGGAAAACCGGCTGTGGTGCTGCCAGCTCTGCCAAAGCTCGTTCAGATAAAAGAGTTCATCCCCGGTATAGTGGCGGTTCTGGATATAGGAAACCATAGCATGGCAAACAGAAGCCGGATCGAACAGGATGCCGTTAGGGTTTTGCAGCACGGTGAATTTCATTTCCTTCAGTGCATTGCCGATATGCTCGGTAAAGCAGGAGCCGATGGACAGGATCTTCTGCCGGTGGTCAATGCGTTCCGGTGACCGGGGCCATTTCGGATCGAGGAAAAAATTCATCCGTTACGGGTTTAAGTTGCTCCCTCAGTGATTGATAAAAATTTGGTCGGCCTGCTGCAGGCTTTCGGACCAGGCTTCCGCATCAAGGGCCGGTGCAGTACCCTGCCGGCGAAAATAGTCCATAAGCCATTCGGTGGCCATATTACCCACCAGCTTATCCGTAGCCATCGGACACCCGCCAATCCCTCTGAGGGCGCCGTCGAAGCGCCGGCAGCCTGCTTCAAAAGCTGCCGCTACCTTAAGTTCCCAGTTGTGCGGGGCAGAATGCAGGTGAACGCCGAACGTTGTTTGCGGGTAGGCAGGAATCAGGGCATGCAATGCCCGGGAAATTTGTTCCGGAGCGGCCATTCCCACCGTATCGGCCAGGGAGAGAATGGTACAACCCTGCCGGACCAGGGTGTCGGCCCATTGCAGCAGTATCGCTTCATCCCAGGGATCACCGTATGGGTTTCCAAAACCCATGCTCAGGTAAACCACTAAGGTCTTTCCCCGCTGTGCGCACAGGTCCTGTATCCTTTCTACGGTGCGGAGGCTTTCTTCCATAGTGCTGTTCGTATTGCGCAGCTGGAAGGTCGGGGAAACGGAAAAAGGAAAGCCCAGGAAATCAACCTGTTCATAGGTACAGGCTTCCTCCGCACCTCGGGTATTGGCAATGATGGCCAGGAGCCGGGTTTTGGAGTTACCCCGGTTCAGCCCGTTGAGGACTTCTTTTGTATCGGCCATCTGCGGAATGGCTTTGGGCGA
>DATAGL010000405.1:0-11792 GCA_036263755.1 Chitinophagaceae bacterium
TTCTTTTGTTTTGCGTGGGGCAAAAGCTTATTGCTGTTCGCCGGCCGCCTGGTAGTTGATGCTGTTCTCGGCAATATCCGTCAGCAGCAGGTCGGTTTCCTTTTCCTCGTCCAGCGTTTGCTGCAGCAGGGAAGCGGCTTCCGAATAGCCCAGGGTGATTGCCAGCTGGCGCAGTCCGCCGTAGGAGGCAATTTCGTAGTGCTCTACTTTCTGTGCGGCCAGGATCAGGCCTACGTCGCGTGTGGACGTGCCTTCGTCGGTTTCGGAAATGATGCCTTCTGCTTCTTTGATCAGTCCTTCAATGGCTTCGCATTTTTTGGAGCTAACCTTCTCGCCGAGCAGTCCGAAAACCTGTTCCAGACGGCTTACTTGTCCTTCAGTCATCGCTTCGTGGTCGCGGAATGCCTGCACGAGCTGTTCGGAAGTGGTTGCTTCCTGCATCCGGGGCAGGGCTTTCAGGATGGCTTTTTCCGCATAGTAAATATCCTTCAGCGAGTCCAGGAACAGTTCCTGCAACAAAGAGTCGCCGGCACCGGCGCCTTGATTGTTGAATTTTTGTGTTGCATCCATAATGAAAAGTTTCGGATATGACGCTAAAGATCGTGCCTGTTTAAAAGGGCCGTCCCGTGCGGGTTTGGATGCGGCGGAGGCTGCCGGTTGTAGATTTTTTTGTGCTATGGGGCGGCAGGCGGGGTAACGTATCCGCTCCAAAACTGCTGTGCCAGAAGTGCCTGAAGGGCCCGGTCGCGGTGCCGGATCAAACATTGTTTTTCCCCGGAAAGCTCCTGCAACTCCGCGTTTAGATGGAGAGGCCCCTTTATTTATCCGTTAGTAGCCGCGCACATTGAAACCAAGCTGCTGCTCGATGGGCGGCGGCAGTTGCGGAAGCTTGTTCCGTTCGATGAGGAAGGAAGTAAGCTGGGCGATCTCTTTAAATATATAATGCTTGTCGGCGGCCGACTTCAGGTAATCCTTGCCCGAGGAGCCGCCGGTGCCGATGCGCGTGCCGATCATGCGGTGCACCATATTCATGTGGCGGTGGCGCCAGGTGCTGAGCTGCTCGTCGATCTCCAGCAGGCCGTTGAGCAGCTGGAAGGGCAGCTGCAGCAGCGGGTAGCCGCGGTACAGCATGATGAAGAGCGCCGCCCGGTTGGCTGTGGCCGACAGGGTATAATGGCTCTCGCGCTGCCGGCAGAACACCTCGTCGAAGGCCGACAGGTTGTTCTTTTCGGCTTCCGCCAGCGAGCCGCCGTACCGGCGTTTGTATTCGGCCCAGAAGGGATGCTCGTTCCCGTCTTCCGGTGCCGGGAAGCCGGCCCAGGCTTCGGCATCCCCGAAAAAAGGCATGCGCTCCAGCCAGCCGTTCACCAGCTGAAGAAAAGATTGCCCGGACTCCGCTTTTTTGATTTCGTCGATATGCGGCTGGCGCAGCTGTGCGGTATAATATTCCTTGCCGTGCCGGTACTCGAACTTCAGGCCCAGCTTTGCTTCCAGGAGCTTGAACTGCCAGCTCTGGAAACCCGATGCCGGCCGCAACAGGTCGCGGAAATCGAGGAAGTCCATCGGCGTCATCGTTTCCAGGATGTCGATCTGGTGGATGAGCACCCGCAGGATAACGGCCATGCGGTTCAAACGGTGCACCACCGTTTGCAGCTCGGGCGAATTGTCGTTGAGCGACGGCTTGCGCATGATCAGCAGGATGCTGTCGGCCTCATGGTGCAGCTGCTTGAACCAGAGCTCGTAGGCCTGGTGAATGATGATGAACAGCATCTCATCGTGCGCCGAAACGGAGTGCCGGTCACTTTCGGGCGCCTGTGCATTCAGGATCTTATCGAGTTGCAGGTAATCGTGGTAGTGTACATCCTCGGCCATGATCAGGTGTTTCCGGAAACAAATTCAAAACCAATATCGCGCCGGTAATACATGCCTTCAAAGCGGACCGTTTCCAGCGCGTCGCGGCTGCGGTCGATGGCTTCGTCGAGCGTATCGGCAAGGGAGGTGATGCAGAAGACGCGGCCGCCGCTGGTTACCGTCTGCCCGTCCTTCGTGGCCGTTCCGGCCTGGAACAGGAGCGTGTCGCCGTCATTGGCAAAGGCTTCCAGCCCTTCGATGGGCAGGCCTTTGGCGTATTCGTCGGGATAGCCGCCCGAAGCCGCTACAAAAGTGGTGGCGAATCGGGGATCCTGCTTAATGGCGTGCCGGTCCAGCTCGCCGCGGGCCGTGGCGGCAAGCAGCACTACGAGATCGTTCTGCAGGCGCGGCATCACCGCTTCGGTTTCGGGGTCGCCCATGCGGCAGTTGTATTCGATTACGTAAGGGTCGTCGCCCACTTTGATGAGACCACAGAAAACAAAGCCTTTATAATCGAGGCCGTCTTCCTGCAGGCCGTGCACGGTCGGGGCCACCACGCGGCGGATCACTTTATCCATGAAGGCCGCGTCGGCAAACGGTACAGGCGAAACGGCGCCCATGCCGCCGGTGTTCGGGCCGGTATCGCCTTCGCCGATGCGCTTGTAATCCTTTGCCTCGGGCAGCACGAGGTAATGCTTTCCGTCGGTGAGTACGAACACGGAGAGCTCGATGCCGGTGAGGAACTCTTCGATCACCACGCGCCGGCCGGCTTCGCCGAACTTGGAACGCTGGATCATGAGCTCAAATTCCGATACCGCTTCGATGTGGTTCTGTGCGATGATCACGCCCTTGCCTGCGGCCAGACCGTCGGCTTTGAGCACGATGGGCAGCGGGTGCTGCTTGATGTATTCGATGCCTTCGGCATAATTGGCTTCGGTGAATTCGCGGTACGCTGCCGTGGGGATGCCGTGGCGCTGCATAAACACTTTTGCATAGGCCTTGCTGCCTTCCAGCTGCGCCGCTTCCTGCGAAGGACCAATGATGAGCAGGTCTTTGAGGGCCGGGTCGGCGCGCAGGAAATCCACCACGCCTTTCACCAGCGGTTCTTCAGGGCCCACCACCAGGAGGTGGATCTGATGATCGGTGCAGGCCGAGCGGATGGCTTCAAAATCGGTAACGGTGAAGGGCAGGTTGGTTCCGCAGGTGGCGGTGCCGGCGTTGCCCGGGGCGATGAACAGGTTCTGGCAGGAAGGGCTTTGGCGCAGCTTCCAGGCCAGCGCGTGTTCGCGTCCGCCGGAGCCGAGGAGCAGTATGTTCATGGATGTCAAAATGCTAAGGTGCGAATATCGGCCAAGATTGTTAAAAAGGCAGGGGAATTATATTTGCTGCTTATCTTTTCCGTTTGGGAATAATTAATGATTGCGTCTATCTAACAATGCTTATTTATGAATGTGCACACACATGACCATGCCCAGGGTGTACCGGCCAGGCATCCGAAGGGCCTATTCGTTCTTTTTTTTGCCGAGATGTGGGAGCGGTTCAGCTACTACGGCATGCGGGCCATCCTGGTGCTGTATGTAACCAACGGCCTCCTCTTCGGCGATGCCTATGCGAACAACAACGTGTACGGAAGCTTTACGGGTCTTGTGTTCCTGACGCCGCTGCTCGGCGGCTACTTTGCAGACCGCCTCTGGGGCAACCGGAGGTCCATCATCACCGGCGGCTTTCTCATGGCCCTCGGTCAGTTTTTCATGTTCCTTTCCGGTTCCCTGTACGAAAATCAAGGCACGGCGCATGCCATCATGTGGGTAGGCCTGGGCCTCGTGATCCTCGGCAACGGGTTCTTCAAGCCCAATATTTCCTCGATGGTGGGACAGCTGTACCCGGCAGGCGACAAGCGGCTGGATTCTGCCTATACGCTGTTCTACATGGGCATCAACCTCGGTGCGTTCATTGCGCCGCTGGTCTGCGGCGGACTGGGCGAGCAGTATACGGCAGACGGGTCGCCGGTACGCGATGCGTTCAAATGGGGCTTTCTGGCGGCAGGCATCGCCATGCTGCTCGGCACTTTTTCATTCATCTGGCTGAAGGACAAGTACGTGGTCGACCCGGCCGGCAAAGGCCTGGGCATTCTGCCCAATAAACTGAATGTGCGCGAAGACCAGGCGCCCGTGGAAACCACGAAGGCTTCGATGGGCAATGTAGGCCTGTGGGCCGGGATCACGGCCGCCCTGCTGCTGCTGTTCCATTTCCTGCTGGGGCTGGACTGGATCGGCGCTTTTATTTTCAGCGTGGCGATCGGCATCTGCGGCCTGATTGTCTCCGACCGTTCCCTCACGGCCAATGAAAGGGGGCGTGTGCTGGTGATTTTCATTTCCGCCTTCTTTGTGATCTTTTTCTGGGCGGCCTTCGAACAGGCAGGTTCCTCCCTCACGCTGTTTGCGGAGCGGAATACCGACCGGGAAGTGAATGTGAATACCGGCATGGGTACGGCGGTGCTGGCCGTACTGGCCTTCGGGGGCATACTCTATTATTTCCTGCAGCGCCAGATCGATATACCTAAAGAGCTGAAAACCCTGTTTGCCCTCCTGGGGCTGGGCGCGGCAGGCTATGCCGTATTTCACTATATCCAGGGAACACCCTATGAGCTGGCCGAGGTGCCGGCTTCCTGGTTCAATTCGGTGAACGGACTTTTCATCCTTCTGCTGGCACCGATCATGTCACTGGTATGGTCCTTCCTCGGGCGCCGGCGGCTCGAGCCCACGGCACCGAAAAAACAGGCGCTCGGCCTGGCGCTCCTGGCCCTCGGCTACCTGGTGATCGCTTTCGGGGTAAAGGGGGATGCGCAGAAGGCCAGCATGCTCTGGCTGTTCGCCCTGTATTTCCTGCATACGCTCGGTGAGCTGTCCGTTTCGCCCATCGGCCTGTCGCTGGTGAACCGGCTGGCCCCGGCCCGCTTTGCTTCCATCCTCATGGGCGTGTGGTTCCTGTCGAATGCCGCGGCCAACAAGTTCGGCGGTACGCTCGGCGCCCTGTTTCCCGGCGAAGGCCCCACGCAGATCGCCGGCTACCGGATCACCAACCTGTACGACTTCTTCATGCTGTTCGTGGTCATGAGCGGAGCCGCTGCCGTATTGCTGTTCCTGCTGACCTACTGGATGGAAAAGCGCATGGGCGATGCGAAGTGAGGGAGGTTTAAGGTTTCGAGTTTCAGGTTCACGAGTTCACAAGTTTACAGGTTTACAGGTTCACGGGTGAAGCGAACAGAAGGGCAGGTCATTGCTCACTTTAAACGGTAAACATGGAGCCGTGCACTTGTACACTCATGAACTCCCGGACATTCCGGATGCCGCAATCTTAAACTCAAAACCTTAAACTTCAAACTCAAAATCCTACATTAGCCTCCTTACTATTTAACGATTAACGATTACTTATGTCCGATCAAACAACCGCGTTCAAACCCTTCGTGGCCTCGGAAACCAAGATGGCCGAGTTTACCGTCAAGTCCATCATCACCGGCGCCCTGTTCGGCATCATCTTCGGAGCGGCCACCGTATACCTGGCGCTGAAAGCGGGTCTTACCGTATCGGCTTCCATTCCCATTGCGGTGATCGCCATTACGCTGGGCCGCAAGTTCCTGCGCACCACCATCCTGGAGAACAACATCATCCAGACCACCGGCTCGGCCGGGGAAAGCATCGCCGCGGGTGTTGTGTTCACGCTGCCCGGCTTCCTGTTCCTGTCGGAGCCCTCGAGCGCCAACTACTTCAACTATTTCACGATCCTCATCCTGGCCATCTTCGGCGGCATCCTGGGTACGCTGATGATGATCCCCCTGCGCCGGTCGCTCATCGTTAAGGAGCACGGCGTGCTGCCGTACCCCGAAGGCACGGCCTGCGCCTCGGTGCTGAAGGCCGGGGAGCGCGGCGGCGATTTTGCCAAGACCGCCTTTGCAGGCCTGGGTTTCGCCTTTGTCTACGCGCTGCTGCAGAAGGTGTTTCATGTTATTGCCGAAGTGCCGGTTTTCATGACGAAGCAAACGGAACGCTTTTTTCCATCGGCCCGCGTAGCCGGCGAAATCACGCCGGAATACCTGGGTGTTGGTTATATCATCGGCCCGCGCATTGCCGGTGTGCTGGTGGCCGGCTCGGTACTTAGCTGGTTCGTACTGATCCCGCTGCTGGCCAGCCTGATGAACGAAAATGGTACGATGATCGCCCTGCAGTTGCAGAAGCTGGGTTACCTGGCCGATATCAGCAAACCGGGCGGACCCGGTGGCTGGGATCCTGCCACAAAAGGATTCTCTGATTGGGCCACGGCCATCTACCGGGCCTATGTGCGGCAGATCGGAGCGGGTGCCGTAGCGGCCGGTGGTTTCATTACGTTGATCAAAACCATTCCTACCATCATTTCTTCCTTCAAAGGCAGTCTGGGTTCTCTGAAAAAAGATGGCGTGCAGGATTCGGCAGATGCAGTAAAGCGTACCGACCGCGACCTGTCTATAAAAGTAGTGGGTATCGGCAGCCTGATTCTTATTTTATTGATGACCATCCTGCCCCAGGTACCAGGCGACTCCATTGGCAGCAAGCTGCTGCTGGGCATACTCGTAGTAATCTTCGGTGCTTTCTTCGTAACGGTGTCGTCCCGGATCGTGGGCCTGATCGGATCTTCCAATAACCCCATTTCCGGTATGACCATCGCCACGCTGATGGGTACCTGCCTGATTTTTATTGCTGTAGGCTGGACCGGCAAGGTGTACGAACCCATGGCCCTGGTAGTTGGTGGCATGATCTGTATTGCCGCCGCCAATGCCGGTGCTACTTCCCAGGACCTGAAGACCGGCTACATCGTAGGCGCGACGCCTAAATACCAACAGTTGGCTTTATTTGTAGGTGCCATTGTTTCCTCCATCGCCATCGGTGCAACGGTGAAGGTACTGGATACGCCCACGGCAGAAATGGCCGCACAGGGCATCCAGCATGCCATTGGCACCGACGAGTACCCGGCGCCTCAGGGCACGCTGATGGCCACCCTCATCAAAGGAATTCTTTCATTCAACCTCGACTGGCAATTCGTACTGGTAGGAGTGTTCATTGCTATTACGCTGGAGCTGTGCGGCATTAAGTCGCTTTCGTTTGCAGTGGGCGCTTACCTTCCGCTGTCCACTACGCTGCCTATTTTTATCGGTGGGGCCATCCGCGGGTTGGTAGACTGGCGCCAGGCCCGTAAAAACGCACTGCCTGCATCTGTAGAAGAGGAGGATTTGGGCCGCGGCAACCTGTTTGCTACGGGATTAGTTGCCGGCGGTGCACTCGCAGGCGTCACGGTAGCCATTCTTTCAGCGGTACCTGCCACAAATGCTGCGCTCAGCGGCATCAACGCCGAGCATGGACTTGCCGCTGCTCTGGGACAGCAGGGGTATTACTGGCTGGGCATCCTGGCCTTTGCTGTTATGGCCTTCGTACTGTACCGGGTGGCCATAAAAAAAGAGCAGGCCCAAGAATAAATTTTTGTTAATTCAAATGACGGTATTAACTTTCCGTTGTCTTTCAGACATAACCCCGCTAACGTTTGCATGCTCATAATGAAGACGCCCCTGTTTTGCAGGGGCGTTTCTTTTTATTTTCCGGAGTAGCGGCGGTGCATTTTTGCAGCTACTTTTTGATTCCGGGAAATATGCAATATTCAATTTTCAATATGCAAGGCACAAATAGGCCATTATTCCCTCCGCGCCGTTGCGGCCCTCCGCGTCTTTGCGTGCCACCCCTCTGCCGGAGCGAGGGAACAGACGAACAAGGAATAACGATTGAAGAATTAAGAAAGGAACATCGTCGCTCAATTGGTAAGCTGCTGTTCAAACCTACACGAATTGCAGCCGCTCATATTCCCTGCCCAGGATTTTCACATCATCGGCTCCCAGCCAGTTGCGGAGGAGGGTAGCATACACGCTTTTGAAGTCGACCTGGTACTGGATGTCCCCGTCCTGCAACTTTGTTAGATCGGGGAGGGCATTGAGCAGTCCCTGTTGTTTCAGTCCCCCGCTGAGCAGGAACATGTTGTTGGCCATACCATGGTCCGTACCCCCGCTGGCATTCTGGGCCACGCGCCGTCCGAATTCCGAAAACGTCATCAGCAGCACGTCGTCGTAGCGGCCGGCCGCTTTCAGGTCTTTCACGAACACTTCGATGGCGCCGTTCATCTGGGTAAACAGCTTTTGCTGCTGCGCCTGCTGGTTGACGTGCGTATCGAAGGAGCCCAGCGAGAGGTAGTATACTTTCGTATTGATGTCCGAGAAGATCAGCGACGCAATGGTCTTGAAAGCATTGCCCATTTCGGTCTTCGGGTAATCGGAGCGGGTGGGATGGAGCCGGGACTGGCTGAAAATGTAATCTGCCGTGGACAGCGTTTCCGCCATCGTTTTGTAGAGGTAATCCACCGGCTGCTCGTCGTGGTGACCGTGTCCCGGCTGATGCTGTTGCAGCAATTCCCTGAAGTAGCGCTCGTTGCTTGTTCCGTAAAGTCGTTTCGGATCCTGCACCGCGAGGCCTTTGTATTGCGTTCCCTTCAGGGCCAGCGAAAGCGTATCGTCGATCTCAAGCGCCTGGGCGGGCTTTTCGCAGCCGGCACACTGCGCATCGAGGTACCGGCCGATCCAGCCGGTGCTCCAGTACTCCTGGCTCAAACTGCCGGAGTGCCAGATGTCCATGCTGCGGAAATGGGAGCGGTCGGGATTGGGATACCCCACGCTGCTGAGGATGCCCAGGGCGCCATCATCATAGGCTTCCTTGAAAGCGGTGAGGGCCGGATGCAGGGAGGCCTCATCGGTCAGGGAAAGGGCCTGGTCGCGCGTGATCCCCAGTTTCGGCCGTTCGCGGTAATAGATATCGTTCCGTACCGGGATCACCGTATTCAGACCGTCGTTGCCCCCGCTCAGCTGCAGGACGACCACTACTTTATTGCCTGCGGGCACCAGTGCCCGGCCTTCGAAGGCCTTCAGGAATTTCGGCACCAGGAACGAGGCCGTGGCAAGGGAACCCGTCTGGAGAAAGGTGCGGCGTTTGATGAGCATGGGCGGGTTATCGTTTAAGGTTTAATGTTTAAGATTTGTTTTCACCGGGTAGTTTGCGGTTTGCTTGTTTGCCCGTTTGCGGTTTTTCAATCGTAAATCGTAAATCGTCAATTCTCAGCACACCTGGTACTCCGGTGTACTCATTAATTGCAGGGTAGCGGTACGGATATAGGCGGACCGGTCGGTGTCGTCCACGAAGCGGTTCACCATGGCCGGCGCCGGTTGCCCGGCTGTCTGGAAGAGGGCGGCCGCAAGGGTGGACAACAACTGGGCCCGGGGAACGGAGGCGAATCCTTTTTCATAAGCCACCCAGTCCACCTCGGCACCGATGCTCTTTCCCAATGGTCCCAGATTCTTCCGGTTGCGGGCGGCTTCTTTCTGCGCTTCGGTGCGCCCCATCATCGTATCGTCATCGGCTTTCGGGGCTATATTAAGGGCGTCGGACCGGCCGATGAGCTGCGGGATGCGCAGCCGCACCATCAATGTGGACGAGTCGATCCAGGCCCGCCCGCCCGGCCAGCCCGCCACGTTGGGCGGATAGAAAAGCGTCTGGCCCAGCAGCCGCTGCAGGAGCAGCATCGGCTCCTCATCCTCGAGCCTCATCGGCAGCATGCGCTGCAGGCCGGCCAGCAGCTCCACCGGCGATTTGATCCGGTTGCCGATGTATTGCGGATCGTAGAACCAGGAACTGGTAAAGATGCTTTGCATCAGCCCGGAGATGTCATAATCACTTTCGTAAAACCGTTTGGCCAGGCGGTCCACCACTTCGCGGTTTTCTTTTTCCGCTACAAAGAACCGGAAGATCCGGGCGGTGATGAAGCGGGCCGTTGCCCGTTGCTCCAGCAGCAGGTCGAGCACTTCTTCGCCGGTCAGCTTTCCGGTCTTTCCGAACAGGGTCTTCACGCCGTCATCGTGCTGGAAGGGACGGAACTGGAAAACGCCGCGGCGGTCTGCCGACCAGCCGGTAAAAGCGCGCGCGGCTTCGCGGATGTCCTGCTCCGAGTAGTGCCCCCTGCCCAGGGTGAACAGCTCCATCACCTCGCGGGCGAAGTTCTCGTTGGGGTGACCCTTCCGGTTCTGCTGGGCGTTGAGGAAGTTCAGGATGGCGGCCGATTTGGCGGTTTCGTGCAGCAGCGTGCGGAAAGATCCGAGCGCGTTCCGGCGGATGATTTCCAGCAACTGCTGCTGGAAAAAAACATTGTTGTTACGCGCGGTGAAGTGCCCGTGCCAGAAGAAAGCCATCTTCTCCCGCAGCTGGGCCTTGCCGTGCACCATTTCGCCGAGCCAGCGGAGGTTCAGGTTGCGGATGCTTTCTCGCTGTTTGACCATGACCATGCGCCGTTCGGCTTCGTCCAGGTTGCGGCGCGGCATGCCCGGTTCCTGTGCGCTCATGACCAGTGCCTTCAGCTCGCTGTCGATGGCATCCAGGGGTTGCGGCGGAGCGGCAGCAGCCTGCTGCAGGGACCGGTATAGTTCCGCCGGATTGCTCTGCCGGAGTCCCGGCAGCTGGCCGGCTGACGGACCGAAGCCGGCGCGCCACAGGAGGTGCTGGTTCTTGAGCTGGGTGGAAGGCATGGATAGGTTATTGCGGGTTTAGACGGAAAGGTGCCGGTAAAGTTTAACGGAAGGTAAGCTGCGGAAAGAACAGAAAGAAAAAGGCTCCTGCATGGAGCCTTCCTGTATTATTTAAAACGATGGAGTTGCAGACCTATTGCTCTTCTATTGCATTTTCTGATCATGGGGATGCTACAAGACTTTCTTTGTTCAATCGTGTTCGTCTCTTTGCGACCCCGGAAATTCGCCGTTACAGAACAATGCGGAAACCGATATTCAACTGGCTGAACGCGCTGCCATTCACGCTGGCATTGAAGTTCTGGGTACGGGTGAAGTTGCGGCCGCCAAGACTATTGGACTCATCGTCGGTTTGGTTGAAGCCGAAGCTCAAAAGATTGGCCAGCATCACCTCCAGGTGCAGGCGGCGCGTAGCGGCATAGGTGACGCCGGGCGAAACACCGAGTGTGACGCCGGTGGTTTTTGCAGTACGTACGAAGTCGGTATTGGTCTGCCGCAGCTTATTCCGCGAGAAATCCAGTCCGCCGTCGCCGAATACATAAAAGCGGCTGCCCAAACCTGCATACCGGCGGGCAAATACACCGGCGGTAAATCCCTTATAGGTATGATCCTGGAAGCCCGAACCGGGTCCGTAATCCTGGCTCTGGTAGCCGCCGCGTACCCCGAATGCAACATTGTCGCGTACGGCAATACCGAAGGAAGGCTGCAGGAAATAGCTCTTCTGATCGGTGGTGTTGTTATTCGTTTCAATGGTGGTTTTGTACCAGGTATGGTTGCCGCCGAGCAGCTTTGTTCCTTTGGTGATCTGTGCGGAGGCGCCAAGGGCACAGGCAAAAGCAAATGAAAGAAGTAGTGTTTTCTTCATGTTGGTTGGTTTGCTCCAAAATGAAGGAAATTAGAAATACGAAACCGTTTCGTATCCGGCATTTAACAAAGCTTCAGCAAAACATTAGTAAGTCTTTAACTGAAGGAACCGATGCCGGAGCGTGCTGTCTTCAGGAGGTTGCTGTGTGCAGAAATCAAGCTTCCGGATCTGCTCCATCCGCTTATCGAGGTTCGGGTGGCTGCTGAGCCATTCATTGGGCTCTGCCGCACCGCTTTCCCTTTTCAGCAGCCGGAACAATTGCACAAAGCCCCTGCAATCAATGCCGCGTGCTGCCAGCAGGCGCGCGCCTTCGGCGTCTGCTTCCGACTCCAGGCTGCGGCTGTACGAGAGGTTCTTCAGTTCATCCGCGTTCCGTAGGAGAATGGAGCCGGCCACCGAGAAGTCGCCCAGCAGCAGCGAAAGAACGATCTGGGA
>DATAGL010000406.1:0-3879 GCA_036263755.1 Chitinophagaceae bacterium
TCGGGCAAAAATTTCGGCAATGTAACTCATGCTCTTTCTGATTTTACAGTTTTAGTTTTATGGCAAGCGACCGTTAGCTGAATGTACGATGTACGGTTTACGATGTACGATTTGCGAAACGGCGGATGAAATTCTAAACAAAGGTTCAATACTTGATTATTGAACATTGAATATTTTCCTTCCTCTTTCTTCAATCGTTATTCCTTGTTCGTCTGTTCTTCCGTCCCGCCCGTCAGCCGCCGGAAGATCTCTTCCAGGGACCGGCTTTCGCTGTGCAAAGAAACGATGTTGAGGTTATGTTGCAAAGACAGTTCTACAATTTGTTTCCGCACGCTGTCGGGCTCGGCGGTTTCCAGGCTCCATTCACCGGTATCGGTTTTGGAAACGGAAAGGACGCCGGGCAGGCGGCGCAGCCACTCGGCTTCCAGCGGCTCTTCGAAGCGCACCCGCACGCTGTTGGTGCTGCTCCGGGCGCGCAGTTCGGCCAGGGGCGCGTCGGCTACAAGATTGCCCTTGTTGATGATGATCACCCGGTCGCAGATAGCTTCCACTTCCTGCAGGATGTGCGAGGAAAACAGTACGATCTTGTCGCGGCCCTGCTCGCGGATCACCTGGCGGATGTCCACGATCTGGTTCGGGTCGAGGCCCGAGGTGGGCTCATCGAGGATCAGCACCTCGGGGTTGTGGATAAGGGCGGCGGCCAGTCCCACCCGCTGCTTGTAGCCCTTCGACAGCTGTCCGATCTTTTTACTGCTTTCCGGGGTTAGCCCCACCACGTTAATGACTCGGTCGATGGCCGATTTACGGTTCCCGAGGGCATGTATGCTGGCCACGAATTCAAGGTACTCGCGCACGTACATGTCGTAATACAGGGCGTTGCTTTCCGGCAGGTAGCCGATCCGGCGCTTGGCCCCGAGGGCATCGTGCCGCACGTTGATGCCGCTGACCGTTACCTCGCCGCCGTCGGGCTCCAGGTAACCGGTGATCATCTTCATGGTCGTGCTTTTGCCGGCGCCGTTCGGACCCAGAAAGCCCACGATCTCGCCCTTGCCGATGGAAAAGGAAATGCCGTTCACCGCCCGCTGTGTGCCATAGATCTTGGTCAGCTCTTTTACTTCAATGGACATGTGTGCAAGTTAGGATATTTGGGGAATGAGCTGTGAGCTGCGAGCTTTTGAACCACGAAAGCAAAAAGCGGAGGCAGGCCGGTGGAAGATTTACGATGTACGGTTTACGATGTACGATGTACGGCGGGCCTTTTTTCAGGATCGGGCAAACCACAAGTATTGCCAATCCTGTTTTCGGTGCTGTTTCCGGCCTATCAACTATTCAACTGTTCAACTACCAACTCCCAATTCCTAATTCCCAACTCCACCTTCCTCCAGCCGGTCATACTCCCCCTTCCATCCGTACCAGCCGAACAGGACCATCCCGACGGCAATGGGGGTAAAGATGGCGATGATAATGATCCAGGGAACGGGCTTGTTGATCTCTTTGGTGCCCGCAGCATCGATGTTGACGACGGCGGCCCAGACTAAAGCAAGGATGGACAGGACGCCCACGGCCATCCACACCAGTCCTAAATATCGTTTGATTGCATTCATATCATTCATTCAATAATACAAGAAATCGCAAACCTTAAACTACAAACCTTAAACCTGCTCCTCTCCCTAGTCGCTTACATTCTCATCTTTCTTTCCCGGCACATACAGCAGGCCGATGACAAAGCACAGCGCCGCCACGCCGATGGGGTACCAGAGGCCGGAAAGATGATCCGTGCCCGGCACGGTCGTGATGAGGGTGGCGATGAAGGGCACGAGCCCGCCGAACACACCGTTGCCGATATGATAGGGCAGCGACATCGAGGTGTAGCGGATACGTGTCGGAAAGAGTTCTACCAGGAAGGCGGCGATCGGTCCATAGACCATGGTCACAAAAAGTACCATCACGGCAACAAGGGCAATGACCTTCGTTTGATCATGGCCATTCAGGGTAATTTCTCTTTTCGCTTTGCTTTGATTCAGCGGTGTGCCGGGTGGCCGGACGGTTTCCTTTGAAAAGATCAGCCTGTGCTCCGTTCCATCCGAAAACCCGATCAGGGCTTTTTCCGGTGATTCCCACGCAACCGTTTTCTGATCATACTGCGCGGTGGCATACAACTCATCAAACATCGGCCGGTACAGGAGTACGCCCAGCAGCATGCCGGCCAGCATGATATTGCGCCGCCCGATCTTATCGGAGAGCCAACCGAAGAATACAAAAAACGGCGTGGCGATGGCCAGCGCGATAAGGATAATGGTATTGGCCTGCTCGTACTCGATGTGGCACTTCGTCAGCAGGAAGCTTTGCGCATAGAACTGGCCCGTGTACCAGATCACGCCCTGGCCCATGGTGGCGCCGAACAGGGCCAGCAGCACCATCTTGAAGTTTTCCCGGCGGCCGAAGCTTTCCTTCAGCGGGTTCTTCACCGTCTTGCCCTCGCTTTTCAGCTTCGCGAACAGCGGCGACTCATGCATCTTCATCCGGATAAAAATGGAAACGATCACCAGCACGATGGAAAGCAGGAAGGGATAGCGCCAGCCGTTGCCGTTGGTGAACTCATCCACACCTACGATGTTGCGGATGCTCAGGATCACGCCGAGGGAAAGAAACAGTCCGAGCGTGGCCGTGGTCTGGATCCAGCTCGTGAAAAAGCCGCGCCGGTGCGCCGGCGCGTGCTCGGCCACGTAGGTGGCTGCCCCGCCGTACTCGCCGCCGAGGGCCAGGCCCTGCAGGAGGCGCAGCAGCAGCACGAGGAAAGGGGCCCAGCCGCCGATGCTGTCGTAGGAAGGCACCAGTCCGATGAGGAAGGTGGCACCGCCCATGAGCACCAGGGTAAGCAGGAAGGTGTACTTGCGCCCGATGAGGTCGCCGAGGCGGCCGAAGACCAGCGCCCCGAACGGCCGCACGATAAAGCCCGCGGCAAAAGTGGCCAGCGTGGACAGCAGGGCCGCCGTGGGGTTGATGTCGGGAAAGAATTTTTTGGAGATGATGGTGGATAAACTGCCGAAGATGTAGAAGTCGTACCATTCAATCAGGGTACCAACCGAAGAAGCGCCGATGATGTTCCAGATCCCTTTGGGTGCAGCCATGTTGTCTGTTCAGTTTGGGTAAGCAGCAATCGATCCTTAAATATAAGGAATCGGTGCCGATGGCTTTCCTGTTGTATCGGCAGAGAGGGGAAGAACAGACGAATAAAAGGGAAAAGCGGAAAATACGCAATAATCAATGTTCAATATTCAATTTTCAAAAAGGGAAAGAGCCATAGTACCGCAGAACAGTTAAATAAGAAATATGGAAGGGAAGAAAAAAGGAATAACAGAAAGAAAGGGGAAAGCTTTATCCTTCAGCATTTCCCCTTAAAACCTAGTTGAATACTTCAACATTGGTTTTTCTTTATTCATCCGTTCTACGGTACTTCAGTACTCTCCTGAACCTTGAATATTGAACATTGATTATTGCGTATTTTTCTTCGCCATCTGTTGTTCGTCTGTTCCCTCCCTTATTCTGCGATCCTTCGATCCACCTTCATTTAATCAAAATCAAAGAAGTCGCCGAGGAACCCTTTTTTCTTCTTATGCTTGTTGTAATAGGGATCGTGGCCGTACTGACCGCTATGGCCCTGGCCATAGCCTTTATTATAGTCCTTGTTGTAGTCGCTTCCGTAAGAGGAGGGCGGCGGTGGCGGCGGGGGAGGGGGCGTATTGGGCGAATAATCCGCCGAACGCTCAATGATCTTATCCAGTTCGCCGCGGTCGAGCCACACGCCGCGGCACTTGGGACAGTAATCGATCTCTATGCCCTGCCGGTCGGCCATTACCAGTGTTTCGTTGCAATTGG
>DATAGL010000407.1:0-1508 GCA_036263755.1 Chitinophagaceae bacterium
TTCATTTAGCCCAAAACCCAATACCTAATACCTGATTCCTAATTCCCCATTACTGCTTCCCGGCTGCCAGCTCCCGCAGGGCCCGCACCAGCACGTCCAGGTCGCCAGCCGTGGTATACACATTGGGCGTAATGCGCACCCCGCTGATATTGGCCCATTCGATGGGTGAGGTATGGATCCGGTACCGGTCGAACAGGTAAGCAGCCACCTCGCCGGGCTTTTTGCCCCGGACAGAGCACATTCCGAGGGCCCCGCTCCAGCGCGCGTCCGGCGACGTATGCAACACCACGCCCGGGAGGTCCCGGACGCGCTCCATCCAGTAATTTTTCAGGTAGTGCAGGCGCTGCTGCTTGCGCTCGCCGCCCAGCCATTCATGAAATTCCACCGCCTTGCCGATTGCCTGTTCTATGTAGAAGGGACGCGTGCCCAGGTGCTCGAATTTCCGGATGTTCTCCTGACCGGGATCGGGTGCGGCAAATAAGGGGTAAAGGTCCCGGATCTTTTCGCGCCGCACGTACAGCAGGCCGGAACCGATAGGGGCATACAGCCATTTGTGCAGGGAGGTGGCGTAATAATCGGCGCCCAGGTCGGGAATGGAGAAGTTCAGGTGCGCAAACGAGTGGGCCCCGTCCACCAGCACATCAATACCGCGCCGGCGGGCCTCCCCGGCTATGCGGCGCACCGGCAGTACCTGTCCGTTCCAGTTGATGATATGGGTCAGGTGCACCACCCGCGTGCGCGGGGTGAAGGCCTGAACGTACTGGCGCACGAGGTACTCTTCGTCTTCAGAAGGCAGTTGCAGGTCCACCCAGACCACCTGCACGCCATCGCGCAGTTCCCGCTGCTTCCAGGCATGCACCATGTTGGGGTAATCCTGCCGGGCCGCCACCACTTCATCGCCCCGCTTCAGGGTAAGGCCGAAAATGACCGTTTCCAGTCCTTCGGATGCATTCCGGTCGATGGCTATCTCTTCCGGGCTGCAGCCCCCTACCCCGGCGAGCTTTGCCCGCAGCGGTTCGCGGCCGGCATCGAGGATCCGCCACATGAAGTAGGAAGGGGCTTCGTTCGAAAAATCATAATACCGCTTCATTGCCTCCTGCACCGTGCGGGGTGCAGGCGAAACGCCGCCGTTGTTCAGGTTGATCAGGGTCGGGGACACCGTAAAGGCCTGGCGTACCGCCTGCCAGAAATCTTCATCTTCGGCCAGCGTTTCTGCCGGGATTCCGGCCGAACGCTCCAGTGCGCCCTGGAAGGACCGACTCCAGCCCGGGGTAGGGCGAAAAAAAGCAGCGAGGGAGCTCAGGCCGGCGGCACGAAGGAAGGAACGGCGGGGCAAAGGACTCATGTCCCGAATATACTACCGTTCCGAACCACCGGCTTACGGATCGTTTTGCTAAATTTTTCGAGACGGATTTTGTTGGTTTGCGTCATCACCTTATTTTTGCACTCCCTTTACGGGATTCCCGCTCTGCGGGATGGATTTTGAGCTATGGTGTAACGGTAGCACT
>DATAGL010000408.1:0-1892 GCA_036263755.1 Chitinophagaceae bacterium
CGGAAATATGATAAATGCCGGTAGCCTTACGCTCCAGGATGCGCACCAGGGCTTCCGCCAGGTCTTCCACGTAAGTCGGGGTGCGTAACTGGTCGGTAAAGATGCGCAGGGTACGGCCTTCATTCAGGCCATTGGCCACCACGGTCAGCAGGTTGCCCCGGTTCTGCCGGGGTGCGCCATACACCAGTACGGTCCGCACAATGGACCAGGGATGCGGGTAAGCCATGACGGCTTCTTCAGCCAGCCGCTTTGTTTCGCCGTAATAATTCACCGGATCTCTGAGGTCTTCCTCTCCGTAGCTGTCTGCCGCGCCGGAAAAGACAAAGTCGGTAGACAGGAAGTGAAAGGGCACCCCCTGCTGCTCCGCCCCTTCCAGCAGCAGCTGCGTACCGGCTACATTGGTACGGAAAGCAGCCGCGCGGTCCTGCTCGCATTCATCCGGTTTGGACAGGGCACCGCTGTGTATGATCGCCCCTGGCTTTTCTTCTGCCAGTAGCTCTTCCACTGCCAGCCGGTCGGTAAAATCAAGGGACCGGTACCGAAAGGCTTCCTGCGTAAAGGGCAGCCGGCAGGCCCCCCTTCCCGTTGCGGTAACCGGAAAGCCTCTTTGCAGCAGCCGTTCGACGAGGTAATATCCGACGAATCCGTTGGCACCGGTAACCAGGACCGGTGCCTGGTCCGGGCCGTTTGTTCCGGGATACTGGGGAGTGGGGGCATTCATGGGACGAAGGTATCTGAAATGGGAATTGGGTGTTGGGAATTGGGAATTAGTTGAATCGTTGAATGGGTTGACGGAGTTGATAAATTTCCTTAACTCCTTTTCTCCTTGGCCCGGCAGTTTATTTCGCAGGGCGGGACGAAACCCCGCTTTCAAACTGCAGGCTTTTCCCACTTTTCTTCGACCTTCCTTCGGGTATACTCCGTTGATACCCCGTATATACTCCGTTGTTTCCGGTATTGAACGGGGTATATGCGCAGTACAGGCGAATCATTCCCGAAGGATGTCCTCTCCGGAAAGGAAGAGGCTGCAAGGGAAAAAGGGTTTATCCCAGAGGTAACAGCAAAGCAGCGGGACGGTAAGGATGAACCTGCAAACAGGGAATATAGTGGACGGGTAACAAAACGTTCCGAAACCCCAATCATAATTCCAATTCCCTACGCATACATACATATTTCTGATTACACGGGTAAAGCCGCCACAACCGGTTCAAAACTTTCCGGGGGTTTCCCCGATCAGTAATTACAAAACCTTATTTTTGAGCCGCTTTTTAACATTTGAACGATTGCTTGTCCAAATCTTATTAGGAATTACGTTTAGCTATGCAAAAAAAAGTAAGCCGCATCGGGGTGCTGACCTCCGGAGGTGACTCCCCCGGCATGAATGCAGCCATCCGAGCAGTCGTTCGAACCGGGATCTACCATGGACTGGAAGTGTATGGCATCATGCGCGGATACCAGGGCCTCATTGAAGATGATATTTTCAAAATGGAGTCCCGTTCGGTGGCCAACATCATCCAGCGTGGCGGCACGATCCTGAAAACCGCACGCTGCAAGGATTTTTACAAGCCCGAAGGCCGGCAGAAGGCCTATGAGGTGCTGAAAAAAAGAGGCATTGACGGGCTGGTGGTCATCGGCGGGGACGGTTCGTTCAAAGGGGCCGTACATTTCAGCCAGGAGTTCGACATCCCCTGCGTGGGCCTGGCCGGCACCATTGATAAAGACATCCACGGCACCGATTTCACCATTGGATTTGATACGGCCGTAAATACCGCCGTCGAAGCGATCGACAAGATCCGCGATACAGCCGATGCCCACGACCGCCTCTTCATTATTGAAGTGATGGGCCGCGATGCCGGTTACATTGCCCTGCATTCCGGGATCGCCACCGGTGC
>DATAGL010000409.1:0-1794 GCA_036263755.1 Chitinophagaceae bacterium
GAGGAGTTTTTCGGCCCCGGTTACGGACCGAACGTGATCCCCGAGCAACGGGCTTCCGGATCGGGGGTGATGATCTCCGAGGACGGCTATATTGTCACCAATAACCACGTGATTTCCGACGGCGCCAACGGCGTGGCTGAGGAAATCAATGTAACCCTGCACAACCGGAAAACGTATAAAGCCCGCCTGGTGGGTCGCGACCCGAGTTCCGACCTGGCTGTGCTGAAGATCGATGGCAGCAAATTCCCCTTCCTGGTGTATGGTTCTTCCAACAACCTGCAGCTCGGACAATGGGTGCTGGCCGTAGGCTATCCCCTGACGCTGGAAGCCACGGTGACTGCCGGTATTATTTCTGCCACCGGCCGTACCATCAATATCAACCGCCGGCAGAGCGAATCGCCGATCGAATCCTTTATCCAGACCGATGCTGCCGTGAACCAGGGTAATTCCGGCGGTGCGCTGATCAACGCCGGCGGCGAGCTGATCGGGATCAACTCCGCGATCCTGGCGCCCAACGGTACTTATGCCGGTTACTCCTTTGCCATCCCGGTGAACATCGTGAAAAAGATCGTTGATGATATCGTACGCTTTGGTGAAGTACAGCGCGGCTATCTCGGCATTTCTTATTACTCCACCGACCAGATGTCGGAAGCCGACCTGAAGCGCTTGGGTATTCCTTCCACTACCGAAGGCGTATATGTCAATGAAGTTTCCGGTGGCGGCGGCGCAGCCGAAGCCGGCATCAAAAAAGGCGACATCATTACAAAGGTGAACGGAGCCCAGGTACTGACCGGGTTGCAGATGAGCGCCCAGATCGCCGGTTTCCGCCCGGGCGATAAGGTACCGATTTCGTTTATCCGGAACGGTAAGGAACAGACAACTACCATCACCCTGAAAAAGCGGACCGGTGAATTTGCCGAAACCACCACTTCTGCCGGTGCCAGCAGCCGCCTCGGCGCCGAGCTGGAAACCCTGGATCCCGCTAAAGCCAAAGAATACGGCATTGCCGGTGGCGTGGTGGTGAAAAGTATCCGTGAAGGCGGAGCCATCGGCCGCACCCGGATCGATGAAGGGTATGTGATCATTTCGATCAACGGCACGGAAGTACGCTCCGTGGAAGACCTGAACAAGGCACTGGCCAACCTTAAAGGAAATGTCCGGATCGAAGGCATCTACCCGGGTTACGAAGGCGTCTACCCGTACCCGCTGCGCCTCGAATAATCCCGTAAGTAAACGCATGATACAGAGCTGGCCCCCGGGCCGGCTCTTTTTTTTAACCGGCCAGATTCATGCGAACATATTGCAACCTGCCGCCGTTCATCCGGAACCGCCAGATTTCATTGGACTCCGGGCAAAGCACTTCCCCCTTTTCGTTCTCCGTCCATTCCAGGCCAATATTGAGGATCACTTCCTGCCCTTCCCGCTCCACGGTAAAATGGTAGGGACAGTCGAAACCGGGAACCTTCTTCTTTTGTTCCAGGCGGTTCTTCCGGTCCAGCTCTTCGAGGGGCAGCGCCTCCAGCGACTCTTTCAGCATACCGGTCAGGGCGTGATAATGCTTCAGGAAATCGCTGCGGTTAAAAGGCTGGTCGGCAGCATCAGCGGGCTCCTCGTTGCCCGTTTTGAACCATAGTTCGGAATTCCGGAGGGGGAAGCGGAAGAAACCGGCTACCTGCAGGCTGTCATTCTGCCGGAGCGCCGAATCCAGGCGCAGGAGTTCCTGAACCAGGGGAGACCGGGTGGCAGCCATCGCCCGGCTCGTATCCGGTACAGCGGGCAGCAATGGGGCTGCCG
>DATAGL010000410.1:0-2655 GCA_036263755.1 Chitinophagaceae bacterium
CCCCAGACCGAATAACCGATGTTCTTCAGCAGGAGGCGGCGCGTGAGCAGCAGCTCCATCAGCGGGATCAGCACCAGCAGCAGGGAGCCGAGCCAGACACCCAGTTCCTGCAGGCGCAGCCCTCCCACCGCCAGCTCGGCATTGGTGAAATACAGCATCAGGCACCAGCCCGCCAGCGGGAAGGCCCAGCGGTGAAAGGGGTGCGTGTCTTTATAGTCGGGATTGAAAGCGGATACCAGCCGGCGGTATTCGAACCAGGCACCGAAATGCACCACCGAGAACAGCAGGAAGAACGACCAGCGGTTCCACAGGAGGCCCGCCAGCATCACCGCTACAAAAAGTATGGCCGTTCCGGCCCGCGTCTTGAAAGTTTGCCAGTGAAATGCCATGAATGATTTTTAGAAGGGCATGGTGTTCGGATCGGGCCGGTCGTCTTTATACACATCGGCATAGGTAACCGTGGACAGGCGCATCATGCGCCACAATACCAGTCCCGTCACCAGGGCACTGCCGAGGGCCATCACCGCCATGTTCGATTTGTCGATCATGGACATATCGGGATCGGAGAGCAGCTGCGGCTGCTGGTACACCAGGATGATGATCAGGGCGTCATATACGAAATGCGCCAGGATGGCCGGCCACAGCGAGCCGCTGAACCAGTACACGGCTCCCAGCAATATACCCAGTAGGAACCGCGGGAAGAAACCGAGGAACTGCATGTGAAAGGCGGAGAACAGGAGCGCGGTGAAAATGATGCCGGCCCAGGGACTGCGGAAGGCCCGGATGAACAGGCGCTGCAGCACCCCGCGAAAGAACAGCTCTTCGCCCACGCCGGCAAAAAGCGCGATGAAAATCAGGTTGAGGATGAGCTCCGTCGGCGTACGCACCTGGAGCATCATCTGGATCTGCTTCATGGCTGTTTCTTCCATGCTGTGGATCCACCGGTCGGTATCGGCACCAAAAGAGATCTGCCGGTTGAGCAGGCCCAGGTACTCCACCAGCGGGTAGGCGATGATCAGCCCCGCCAGGCCCAGGATCCAGTAGGCCGGCTTAACCGGACGCTTCAGTCCGAGGTAGTCCAGGGGCTTACGGTCCGACAGGAAAGCAAAAAGCAGGGAAGGTGCCACGAACAGCCCGATGAACTGCAACAGCAGCATGCCCCGGATGAAACGCAGGTACTTCGGTTCGGCCAGGTTCCAGTTGTCCATATTCACCAGTTCGGCAATGCCCACCCCGGTCACTGAAGTGATGACGGCGGCGCCGGCGATGTAGAGAATACCGAACAGGACCAGGGCGATCCCCATGAAAATCAGCAGCTGAACGATGGAAGGTTTTGTTTTAAGATATGTTTGCATTGCTTCGCTCTTTCGGAATTGTACCTTTGCGTCCCGCTCCGGCGGGCCCGGGCTGCAAGATACCGCCCGGTCACTCAAATCCCGTTCCGTTGGTAAAAATAGGCAACATACAGTTACCCGCTTTCCCGCTCCTCCTCGCTCCGATGGAAGATGTGAGCGACCCGCCCTTCCGTGCCGTTTGCAAGGACAACGGGGCCGACCTGATGTACACGGAGTTCATCTCCAGCGAAGGCCTGATCCGCGACGCTATCAAGAGCCGCCAGAAGCTTGACATCTTCGAGGCCGAACGGCCCGTGGGCATCCAGATCTTCGGCGGCGACGAGGAAGCCATGGCCCTGGCCGCCAAAATTGTGGATGCTACCCGTCCCGACCTGGTGGACATCAACTTCGGCTGTCCCGTGAAAAAAGTGGTGAGCAAAGGCGCCGGCGCCGCCGTGCTGAAAGACGTGGACCTGATGGTACGCCTGACGAAGGCGGTCGTCCGTTCCACCGACCTGCCGGTGACCGTTAAGACCCGCCTCGGCTGGGATGCGGCTACCATCAACATCGAGGAAGTGGCCGAGCGGCTGCAGGATGTGGGCATCCAGGCCCTGGCCATCCACGGACGCACACGCTGCCAGCTGTATAAGGGCGAGGCCGACTGGGCGCCCATCGCCCGGGTAAAGAACAACCCGCGCATCCGCATTCCCATCTTCGGCAACGGCGATATCGACAGTCCCGAAAAAGCATTACGCTACAAAGAGCGGTACGGGGTGGACGGCCTTATGATCGGCCGGGCAGCCATCGGTTACCCCTGGATCTTCAACGAGATCAAGCATTATTTTGAAACCGGAGGCCACTTGCCCCCGCCCACCATCGAACAGCGGGTGGAAGTGATCCGCAAGCACCTGCACCGAAGCGTGGAATGGAAAGGGCTAAAGGCCGGCATCAACGAGATGCGCCGGCACTACGGCAATTACCTTCGCGGACTGCCCAACATCCGCGAATACCGCCAGCAGCTGGTTACCCTGCCCGAAGCCGGGGCCATCGATGCGCTGCTCGACAAGATCATCACCGAGTACCGCGGCTATGCCTTCCCCCGGCGGGAACTGAATATGGAAGCACTGGCCTGCGGGACCGCGGATTAACACGATTAAAGAAGGATTAGCAGGATTGGGATTACAGGATGACTGTTTCACGCAGGGATAAGGAGGGTTTGTTTCACGCAAAGACGCGAAGGGCCGCAAAGACGCGAAGGATATTAAGTAACTTACACGGCCGCAAATTCGATTGACGATTGACGATTGACGATTGACGATTG
>DATAGL010000411.1:0-4783 GCA_036263755.1 Chitinophagaceae bacterium
CGGTTACGAAGTGCTGCGCGCTACGGCACCGGCTGGTCCGTTCACCGTTCTCAATGCAGGCGGCACCGCCCGCGACGTGACCCAGTTTGATGATCCGAACGTTTCGGCCAACACCACCTACTATTATGCCGTACGGGCCCGCGGTAATGCCGGCACCTCAGCCAACAGCGATGTGGCTTCGGTTACGGTCCCGAACAAGGCACCGGTGGTGAATGTGAACCAGAACGTCAGCGTGAAGTCTGACCAGGTGCTGAACGTACCGGTCACTACCACCGATGCCGGCGATGTAGTCACGCTTTCGGTAGGCACCCTGCCTTCTTTCGTTACTTTCAACAACAATAACAACGGTACCGGCACCCTGGTACTGACCCCGGGCCAGAACCATGTAGGCACCTATACCGTGACGGTGACGGCAACGGACAACAGCGGTGCTACCGGCAGCAAGGAGGTAACGGTTACCGTGGTGGATAAGAACATTGAGCTCGGTGCTCCGGTCACACCGGCCGACCTGCTGGCCCAGGCAAAATCGAAGACTTCCATTCTGCTGACCTGGACGGACAAGTCGAACAACGAAACAGGCTTTGAGCTGGTGCGCGCAACAGCGCTCAACGGAACGTACACGGTGGTAACCACACTGGGCGCTAACGCTACCTCCTACCAGGACAATGGCCTCGCAGCAAATACATCGTACTTCTACAAGGTGCGTGCGCTGCGGACAGCGTACCCGTCCTCGGCCTGGAGCAACATTGCCGGCGGCGCAACTTTCTCCTACAGTGTGTATGTAAACTTCAACCGCGACAACCCGGCCGCCGCCCCCTGGAACAACACGAACAACGTGCCCCAGCTCGGCAGCGTGTATTCGCTGAACAATGAAACCGGTAATCCTACGGGCATTGCTTTTGAAGTTACCAAAGACTTCAGCGGCGAAAACCCCTTCGGCATGAACACCGGCAACAACAGCGGTGTATTCCCGGATAACGTAATCCGTTCTACCTGGTGGCTGGATGCCAATGTGACCTCTTCGCTGAAGATCACGGGCCTGAGCCAGGCACAGGCTTATACCTTCGTATTCTTCGGCAGCCGCAGCGGCACCGGAAACCGTACGACCGTATACGAGATCAACGGCAAGAGCGTGCAGCTGAACGCCTCGAACAATACCATGAACACCGTACAGCTGGAAGGCATTCGCCCGGATGAGAACGGGGAACTGGTGGTCAACATTTCGCTGGCCCCGGGTGCCATCTTCGGTTATCTGGGTGCCATGGTGATCCATGCGTACAATGTGCCCAACACGGAAGCGGCCAGCGCTGCACCGCCGCCGAATACGGTGATGCAGGTAGGCCGCAATGGCATCCGCTCAGCCGATGCAGAGCTGACGGCCGCCCGCCGGGCAACGGAAACAAAGCTGGGCGTTTACCCCACACCGTTCAACAACCAGCTTACGGTCAGCGCTGAGTTCACGCAGCCGCAAAGCCAGGTAACCGTACGCATCGTCGACGTCAGCGGCCGCACGGTATGGAGCCGCCAGTACCGCGAGGTGCCGCAGGGCCGCTGGACCCAGTCGCTCGACCTCAGCGGAACAACCGCGCCCGCAGGAGTCTACTTCCTGCAGCTGCATACGGCCGACAGCCGGCAGCCTGCCCATGTGAAACTGCAGCGCAGTCCGCAGTAAGCGCAATCAATCGGTACCATAAAAAAGAGTCCCCTGCCCCCGGCAGGGGACTTTCATTTTTGGGAAGAGAGCCGTTAAAACACCGGGTGGAGAAAATGAACAGCAGCCTTACGTCGTCCTTCGTACATTGGAAGCCGTACTAACCTATACCTACTTCTGGGTACGAACGGCTGCCGTTCAGCGCTGTTTTTCGTCCGCTGGTCCAAAATGGGAAAAAAAATTAAGAGAGACTTGCACCGTTCGTTTATCCGAGTAATTTAGCGACAGAATCGCCTATCCGGGCCCTTCCTTCTATCTTAAGAAAACCTCCCCTTTCCCTTTTCCTACTGACTGCCCACTATCCTTGGTAGGACCGAATTGTTCCAATCTCCGGTGCATTCGTCATTATTATTCGCGTCATATATGCCATTATTAACTGCCCGTATCAAAACAGGAATGCTTCTGCTGATGCTCCTATTCGGCATGCTGCCTTCTTGGGCGCAATCCGGCGTCCTGGACCCTAATGATCCCATTGTTGTGTACAATCCGGCCGCACCGCCCACTGCTCCAGCCTTTGGACAGATGAAGAAGTGGGTGAAGACCAACCGGCTGAACTGGAACACTTCTTCCTTCAAGTCTTACGTATACAAGAACGTAGCCTTCCGGCTCAAGTTTCCCAAGTCGTACCAGCACGGTGTGGCCGACGGGAAAACCTATCCCTTGTTCATCTTTTTCCACGGGGTAGGCGAAAAAGGAACGATCTACGATAACGAATTCCAGCTCTACCACGGCGGTGAACTCCACCGCAACGCGGTCGACCAGGATAAATTCGACGGCTTCCTGCTTTATCCCCAGAACCAGACCGGTTATTTCGGCACAGCCCATTACGACATCATCCGGGAGATCATCGACAATTACCTCGTACCGCAGGTAAAAGTGGATGTGAACCGGATCATGGTAGATGGTCTTTCCGGCGGCGGACAGTCCACCTGGGACTTCATGCTGCGTTTTCCGTTGTATACGGCCGCAGCGCTTCCGATCTCCTCGGCTTCGCTCACCTATGGCGACCAGGCTGCTACCTGGAAGTATATACCCGTATGGCATTTCCAGGGCGGGCTGGATGTGGCGCCGCACCCCAATACCAGCAATTACATCCGCGACCGGGCTGTGGCCCAGGGCGGCAATTACAAGCTGACCGTGTACCCCAATGAAGGGCACGGCTGCTGGTATTCTGCCTGGAACGAAGCGGATTATTTCCCCTACCTTCTCCGGGCCCACAAGGCCAACCCTTGGCCGCTGACGGGCCGTACCGAGTTTTGCCCGGGCGACCCTATTAACGCCACGCTGGGCATTTCGCCCGGCTTTGCCGCGTATGAATGGCGGAAAGACGGCGTGCTCATTGCCGGTGCCACCACCAACCAGATCACGGTCAATACGGTGGGTACCTATGACTGCCGCTTCCGCCGCGGGTCGGTCTGGAGCCCCTGGTCACCCCGGCCGGTCCAGATCAAGGTGAAGACCCCCACCATTCCCCCGACCATTACCATCAGCGGCCTTCAGAGCAAGGTACTGCCGGCTCCCGATGGCCGGAGTACAGTGGATCTCCAGGTACCGAACACCTTTGCTTCGTACCAGTGGACCCGTGTAGGCAATGCAACGGTGCTGGGCACAGCGGCCTCCTTTGCGGCCCCCGGCGCCGGTGATTACGTGGTAAAAGTATCCGAGCAGTTCGGCTGTGCTTCCGAGAATTCGGCACCCTTTAAAGTAGTGAATGCCGCAGGTCCGAACAAGCCGGATGCGGCCATCAACCTGGTGGTCACCCCGATCTCCAAAACGGCACTGAAACTGGACTGGAGCGATAACCCCGCGCCGGCCCACAACGAAACGAATTTCGAAGTGTACCAGGCCAGTACCTCCGGAGGTCCCTACAAGCTCATTGCGATCAAGGGCGCCGACGTGCTGACCCATACCGCTACCGGTCTTACGGCCAAAACAAAGTATTTCTATATCGTGCGTGCGGTGAACGGCACCGGTGCCGCAGCCCCTACGGCAGAAGCTTCCGCTACCACGCAGGCCGACGTAACGCCGCCCACCGCGCCCACTAACCTGCGGCTGGCCGGTTCTACGCGCAGTTCCATTTCCCTGGCCTGGGATGCCGCGACCGACGACGTGGAAGTGACCCGCTACGATTTATACATCAACGGGCAGCGGGCATTCGGCACCACGGCCACTTCCTTTACCGTGAACAACCTGGAGCAGGGCAAGACCTACAATTTCCAGGTACGCGCCAAGGATTTTGCCGGCAACGTATCGCCTTACAGCAGCCAGCTGACGGGCCAGGCCCTGCTGCGCGGACTGAACTACAAGTATTTCCATGGCGAGTGGGATGCAGTGCCCGACTTCAATACCCTGACCCCGGTGAAGACCGGCATGGTGAGTGGCGTTGATATGTCGCCCCGCACGCAGAATGATAACTACAGCTTCCTCTGGGAAGGCTTTATCCGCATTACGCAGGCAGGCAACTACACGTTCCGTACTTCTTCGGACGATGGTTCGAAGATGTATATCGGAGCGCTCAACGGCTCGGCCTCGCCTTACAATCATACGGCAACGGCCCTGATCAACAACGATGGGCTGCACGGTACGCAGGACCGCGATGCTACCATCGCCCTGCAACCCGGTGTGTACCCTGTTGCGTTCACGTTCTTTGAACGTGGCGGTGGCGAGGTAATGAACGTGTCCTGGAGCACACCCGGTTCGGGCGGCTTCAGTGCCATCCCGAACGACGTGTTCTCCGATGCGCCCACACCGCTGGGACCCCTTCCGGCTGCTCCCTCGGGTGCAACTGCGGTAGCGGTTTCGCACCGGCAGATCAACCTGACCTGGACGGACAACAGCAACAACGAAACAGGCTTTGAAGTATGGCGTTCCACGCATCCTACAAGCAACTTCAACACGGTAGCACTGCTTTCCCCGAACAGTACTGTATTCCAGGATACGACCCTGGCCCCGGGCACTACCTATTATT
Source organism: Chitinophagaceae bacterium (assembly GCA_036263755.1). Taxonomy (GTDB): domain Bacteria; phylum Bacteroidota; class Bacteroidia; order Chitinophagales; family Chitinophagaceae; genus Flavisolibacter. The sequence goes on from DATAGL010000411.1 coordinate 4,680, forward strand.
ACCGTGTGCGTTCCGTGAATGAAAACGGCGAATCGGGCTTTGATTCGGAAGGCTCCGGTGTGGCTTACCAGTACTATGAACTGGGTGGCCTGGACTGGCTGCCG
>DATAGL010000412.1:0-2093 GCA_036263755.1 Chitinophagaceae bacterium
CATTCGCTTTCAGTTGCACGATCCTGCCGGTCTGGAAGTCGCCGTCCTGCCCGAACTGCATTCTGGTGTAATGAATCAGCCTGCCGAATTTTTTGTAATCGGAGAAGAGCACCGTACTGAAGGCCCCTTTTTCTTTATCGGACACCTTGTCTTCCCGCAGCAGGTAATAACTGGCCTTGCTGAAGTACAGGTAGGAAACGCGGCCGTTGGAAAGTGTGGCTTTGATTTTATAGCAGTCTTCGCCGCCGGCACGTTCCTCGCCGGCACTCTCCAGCTTCCAGAGCGTGGTGTCCAGGTAATCGATTGCGTTGAAGATGTTTTTCTTAAAGGCCTTGTCCCTGAACTCCTCCGGATCCGCCGCCTTTTTTTCGCCGCCCACCAGCTCGTAGCCCTTACTGCCGTCGTACCAGTTGCGGTACACTACCCGGTTGTTGTACACGATCTCGAAGGAACCTTTATTCGGCAGCATTTCCTTTGTGACCCAATGTACCGGACGGCCTTCCATTTCCGTTTCAATATCGGTGTACAGGGTTTTGACGGTGGTTAAGTATTCCATTCCGCCCATAGCGGCGATGAACTGGTGGATGACCTGCCGGGCGGAAGGGGTCTGCTGTGCCCTGGCTGCAGTGTATAAACTGATGAAAAGAAAAAGGAAAAAAAGCCGGGAAAGTTTCATATTCGGTGGGTTGGGTTCCGGCGGTAAAGATACCGCCGGAACCCCCTTTACACCGGTCATGCACGGGTATACCGCCTTACTTTAACATCGTTTTGAGGTGGGCAATGCTTTCCGTGATGCTGGCCATGGCATCGGCCGGCATGTCGTGCTCCACGAAATAATACTGCAAGCCCGCCGTGGCGGCAGCGGCAAACACCCGCTTGTAGTCGATGGTGCCCTTGCCTACGGGCAGGATCGTTTTGTGCTCCGTATCGAGGTCCTTTAGGTGCCAGAGCGGGAAGCGGCCCGGGTGCTTCTGGAACAGCGCCACCGGGTCCGTGCCGCCTTTCACGGCCCAGGCCACATCGAGTTCCATCTTCAGCAGCGCCGGGTCGGTTTCCGACAGGAACAGGTCGTACGGCACCACGCCTTCCACGGAGCGGAACTCCGCATCATGGTTGTGGTAGGCAAAGCCGATGCCCGCTTTTCTGGCGGCTTCGGCCGTCCTGTTCAGTACGGCGATGGAGGCTTTCACTTCTTCCAGCGTGCCGATGGGCGTGCTGGCGCATACAAGGTAGGGTACCCCGCCTTCGGCGGCCTCGTCAACCACCTGCTGGTAGTTGTCGCGCAGGTTCAGCATCGGCGGTATCGTGATGGGCTTGCCGTCGGGTCCGGTCGGCGGGGCGGCATTGGCCGGGCGGCGGAACGGGGCCCCGACCACATGGTGGGATTTCCAGGAAAGCCCGAGGTCCCGGAGCCGGGCCCCAAACGCTTTCGCCGGCTCGCCGTAAAAACCGCCTTTCCGGCTGAAAGCCGACTCGATGTTTTTATAACCAGCCGCTGCGATCTTCTGCAGGGTCCCGGGTACGTCGTTGTCTATTTCCCGGAAAAAAGTAAACAACTGGAGGCCGGGTTCCGGCAGGGCCGGTGGAAAGGCCAGGCCGGCGGCTGCCCGGGAGAACACCAGGCTGCCTGCGGCGGCTACCCCGGTATGTTTGAGAAAGCTTCTTCGGTTAAGCATATGTGTGCAGGTTTAGTATTGAAGGAATGGGTCCGGTTCGTATCGGTCTTCCGAATGTACCCTGCCTGCCCTGAAATGACGGAGTTTTGCGACGTATGCAGGTTTTTCCGCGACATACCGGCTTTTAGCGCCCGTACCGGATCTCCACCTCCTGCATTCCGCCCGGAAGCGGCTCCAGTACGGCATAGGGGCTGTCTTCCACCTTTTCGGTGACGATGCGTACCGGCTTCCCGTTAACGTTCGCGGACACCGCCTTCTGGCCGGCGGGAAGTAATACCCGTACCGCGTAAGCATCAGCCGTTCCGGAAAGCCGAAGCCGTACCGTTCGCTGGGCAGCCAGGTGCAGGAACTGGTAAGTCACCGCCTTTTGGGAAGGGCCATAGGCCACGGTAAGTGATACATCCGTTTTGCCGGCGG
>DATAGL010000413.1:0-2074 GCA_036263755.1 Chitinophagaceae bacterium
TCATCCACCACACACACACCAGCCCGAGAAACGCCCGTTCCAGCGAATGCCGGAGCCGGCGCAGGGCAATGGTGAGCTGGTTTTCCACCGTTTTCATGGAGATATTCAGGCGCTCGGAGATTTCGCGGTGCGACAGGTATTCCTCGCGGCTCATCCTGTAGATCTGGCGGCATTTTTCGGGCAGTACCGAGACCACTTCCTCCACCTGGCGCTTCAGGTCGTTGCGGAGCAGGGCATCGTCGGTGCGGTAGGAATCCCAGCGTTCCTCGAGCCGCAGCCCCAGGCCTTCGCTGGCGGAGGCTTTCCGGATATAGCGGAACACCTGGTAGCGGGTGGCCGCCTGCAGGTAGGCGCCCAGCGATTCGCGGACCTGCAGCGTTTCACGCCGGATCCACAATTGCAGGAAGATGTCCTGGAGAATGTCCTCGCAGGCCTTTTTATCGCGGATCACCGCATAGGCAGAGAGGTAAAGCGATTGCCAGAACTGCCGGTAGATGGCGTCCAGCGCCGGCCCGTCGCCGTCAGCCAGACGGCGCAAGAGTTCTTTTTCTTCCGTTAGGTTCATGTTCGAGGAAAGCAATCGTTAGTCGTACTGAAATTATAAATAGTTCTACAATAAACCGCACGGTGTCCGGCTATAAATTTTTTCTTCCTGCTTAGGGGTGGTGCCGGCAAGCATACACTAAGGAATACGCCGAAGGGCCGGAACGTCAACCGCTTGCCGGCCCGCCTTTTCTTGGTAATTTCCCGCCGGGCTCCTGCCGGGGCCCGCACCTGTATGCAAAACAAACCCGCTATGCGCACCCGTAGAGATTTCCTGCAAAAACTGACCGTATCGGCCGTTGGCCTGCCCCTGCTTTCTTCGTTTGCCGCGCCTTTTGCCGCGACCGATCCCGGTAAAGACGCCCGGACCGATGCCCCTTCCGAACCGTACCAGGGTCCCGTGCTGCGGGTGGCCATCCTGGGCCTCGGCTCGTACGGCACCCGCGTGGCCGATGCGATGAAGGACTGTAAAAAGGCAAAACTGGTGGGCGCCATCTCCGGCACGCCGGCCAAGCTGAAGGACTGGCAGCAGAAATACGGCATCCCGGAAAAGAACTGCTACCACTACGGCAATTTCGACCAGATCAAGAACAATCCGGATATAGACGCGGTATATGTGATCACGCCCAATGCCCTGCATAAGGACCAGGTGATCCGGGTGGCCCGGGCCGGCAAGCACGCCATCTGCGAAAAGCCGATGGCCATCAACGCCCAGGAAGGTCAGGCCATGGTGGAAGTCTGCAAACGGGCCGGCGTGAAGCTGCTCGTCGGCTACCGCATGCACTTTGAACCAAAGACCCTCGAGATCGTCCGCCTGCGCAAGGAAGGCGCTTTCGGCAAGCCCCTTTTCTTCGAGGGCCTTTCCGGCTTCCGGATCGGCAATCCCGACCAGTGGCGGCTGAACCGCGACCTTGCCGGCGGCGGTGCCATGATGGATATCGGCATCTATTCGATCAACGGAGCCCGGTACATGCTGGGTGAAGACCCGGTATGGGTGACCGCCCAGGAAACAAAGACCGACCCGAAGAAATTCAAGGAGGGCGTGGATGAAACGATCACATTCCAGCTGGGCTTCCCCAGCGGCGCTGTTGCCTCCTGCCTATCCACGTATAACTTCAGCAACCTCGACCGCTTCCAGCTCAACGGCGAAAAAGGCTTTGCCGAACTGCAGCCGGCCACTGGCTACGGGCCGATCAAAGGCCGCACGCACCTCGGCGAGCTGACGCAGCCGCACATCACCCATCAGACCCTGCAGATGGAGGAAATGGCGGATATCATCCTCAACGGCAAAAAGCCGGAGGTTGCGGTGGACGGCGAGGAAGGACTCAAAGACCTGAAGATCATCGACGCGATTTACGAAGCCGTACGGACCGGGAAAAAAGTAAACTTCAAACTGTAAGGCGAGCCTTATGCCCTCAGGCCATACCGGTTCCGCCCCCAGGGCGGAACCTGTTTTTCCCTGCCCGCCCGTCCGGCAGTAATTGAATACTGTTGCCTTTTAACCACAACTGAATGACCGCTTCTGCTGCCG
>DATAGL010000414.1:0-3164 GCA_036263755.1 Chitinophagaceae bacterium
TCAGCTCGCCCACGTTATTGGCGTAACCGTTGTTGATCCGGTTGTTGGGGTAATAGCCCACCGTATGCATAAAATACGGCTCGGCAGGAAGGGTGTTGGCGCCCACATTGTTATCGGCTGCTGCCAGGCGGCGGTTGTTGCCGGCGGCATTTACCGTCAGGAAATATGCGGCCGTATCGGTCAGCAGGCTCCACCGGGGGCTCAGGTGGAAGTCGGGTTCCCGGAAAAGCTCCCGGTCCGGCGCTCCGTCGTTCATCTGCCCGAAGAACTCAATAAAATCACTTCCGCCCAGCGCCCCGGCAGGAACCGAGGTATACAGCGGTACTTCCGCCCCGTTGCGCCAGAGCTGGAACTGTTCAGCGGGCACATTGCCCAGGCCTGCAGCGGCCAGATCGGCCGCCGACAGCCGGTAAAGGCCGTTCTGGCGGATCCGGAACTTGTAATAGGTTTTGGAATGGTCGATCCATTCGTTGTTGAATACCTGTGCCTGCGCACCGAAGCTTAATGCCAGCAAAAAGCAAAAAAGCAACTTTTTCATGAACGGTTAGTTTAACGGTACGAATTAGTTTTTCTTTCCCTTTCTGTCATTCACGAGGTTGAGGCCCAGTGAAAATACATGGGTAAATAAAGGATTGGACTGGTTGGCGAGATTGGTAAAGGCGTAATCAATCCGGACATTCTGGAGGCGGAACCCGGCACCGGCGCTGGGCTGGTAGATCCAGACCTTTTTCTGGTTCAGGGTATCTCCGTCGGCCAGGGCCCGCTGGAAGTTGTTGATACCGCCGCGGACAAAAAACACATCATTAATGTTGAGTTCCAGGCCCAGCTTCGGGTCGATGCTTACCGGATCGGCACTGACGGCCACGTTGCGACGGCCGTCGAAGGTGAAATCAAACGCCGCTTCGGCCAGGAGCCGGGACTTTTTTCCCAGCCGGAAATCGCGGGCAATGCCGGAAATGAGCCGCGGGGCGGTCATTTCGGTGCTCTGCACGGGGATGTCGTTCTGGGTGAGGTACAGCATCTCCTTATCGCGCTCGGTAAAGCGGAACGACCAGGAGTTGAAGGTAGTGGTGATGTCGCGGCCGACAAGGGCAAACCGCCATTTCTGCCCGTGGATCTGCAGGCCGGCATCCAGGCCAAAGCCCCAGGCCTTCGCAAAACGGCCCACGTTGCGGTGGATCACCTTGGCGTTCATGCCGAAAGAAACGGTACGCTTTTCGGTTTCCTTCAGCTTCTGGGCGTAGGAAAGCAGGAAAGCATAGTCGGCCGAGGAAAAAGACTGAATATTATTGTAGTTGATGCTTCCATCGGGCTCCCGCAGGTAGAGGGTATTGGGGATGTCATCCACCGCAAAACGCAGGGCCGTAATGGCCAGTGTGCGGCGGTTGCCGGCTGTGGGGAGCGCCAGGGAGGCATAATCGTATTTACCGATTCCGGAAAAATATTCCGCGTGCATGACGTTCACCTGCTTGTGGTCCTTGACGCCGGTGAGGCCCGCGGGGTTCCAGTAGCCCGCCGAACCATCCTGAACGGAAGCAACCTGGGCACTGCCCATAGCCAGTCCGCGCGCACCGGCCCCGATGTTCAGGAATTCGTTGGAATACTTGCGGAATTGTGCGGAAACGCCTGAAGCTGTAATGGTTACAGCGAGGGTAAGCGCCGCGGTGTAGATTTTCATTCGATCGATTTTCGGGTATTTCAATGGATAATTGGATATGGCTGGTTTTGCAGCAGGTCAGGCTGCATTAACAAAAATAATGGTTAAACGTGCAAAATCACAATAGTATTAGGCCAAACGATAATAAATGTCGACGGACGATCCGGCCCGCCGATTGGGCCGCACAGCTTCCTGCCTTACTTTTGCGGCCTAAAACCGCATTGCCATGAACTTGATCGCCGAATTACGCTGGAGGGGTATGATCCAGGATATTATGCCCGGTACCGAAGAACAACTGGCCAAAGAACCGACCTCCGGCTATATCGGGTTCGATCCTACGGCAGACTCCCTGCACATCGGCTCCCTGGTGCCCATTCTCCTGCTGGTGCACCTGCAGCGGGCCGGTCACCGGCCCGTGGCCCTGGTAGGCGGCGCAACCGGCATGGTCGGCGACCCCAGCTTCAAAAGCCAGGAGCGCCAGATGCTGGACGAGGCCACCCTGGCCCGGAACCTGGCCGGCATCGAAAAACAGCTGCGCAAATACATCCGCTTCGATACCGGCAGTCCCTCCGATGCCGTGATGGTCAATAACTACGACTGGTTCAAGGGCATTTCCTTTCTTTCCTTTATCCGCGACGTAGGCAAGCACATCACCGTCAACTATATGATGAGCAAAGACAGTGTGCGCAAGCGGATCGAGGGCGAATCAGGCATCTCCTTTACCGAATTTACCTACCAGCTCATCCAGGGCTACGATTTTTACTGGCTTTACCAGCACCAGGGCTGCAAGCTCCAGATGGGCGGCTCCGACCAGTGGGGAAACATCACCACCGGCACCGAGATCATCCGGCGGATGTCGGGCGGCGAGGCCTTTGCCTTTACCTGTCCGCTGATCACGAAGGCCGACGGCGGCAAATTCGGCAAAACCGAGGGGGGTAACATCTGGCTCGACCCGGAAAAAACAACTCCCTACCAGTTCTACCAGTTCTGGCTGAATGCGGCCGACGCCGATGCGGCGCGCTGGATCAAAATCTTCACGTTCCTCCCTCAGGACGAGGTAGAATCCCTGACGGCCGAGCACGAGGCCGATCCGGGCAGGCGGGTGCTGCAGAAGCGCCTGGCCGAGGAAGTCACCCGGTTCGTGCACGGCGAGGAGGAATACCGCATGGCCGTGGATACCACTGAAAAGCTGTTCCAGCAGAAGGAAGCCCCTGCCACTTCCCTCAGCCGCGAGGACCTGGAAGGCATGGCCGGCATCGTGCGCATCGAATTCCCGCAGTCCGCCCTGGCTGCCGGCGTAGACATCGTTTCCTTCCTGGCCGATACAAAGATCTTCCCCTCCCGGGGCGAAGCCCGGAAGATGGTGCAGAACGGCGGCATTTCCATCAACCGCGAAAAGGTGGAGGATGTGCAGCATACCGTGCGCAGCGAGCAGCTTCTTCACGGGGAGTACCTGCTGGTGAATAAAGGAAAAAAGAATGTGTACCTGGTGAAAGCGCTGTAGGAA
>DATAGL010000415.1:0-2256 GCA_036263755.1 Chitinophagaceae bacterium
GTTGTGGCAGCCCATATCACCCAGGGCGCCGGTTCCGTAATCCCACCAGCCGCGCCAGTTGAACGGTACCAGCTTTTCAATATAATCCTTGTAAGGGGCCGTGCCGAGCCAAAGATCCCAGTCGAGCTCCTTGGGCACTTCCGCCTTGGCATTGGGCCAGGGAATACCCTGCGGCCACACCGGGCGGTCGGTCCAGCAATAGACCGTATGAACATCACCAATGATGTCGGCGTTGTACCATTCCACCAGCTGACGTACCCCGTCGCCGGAGGCACCCTGGTTTCCCATCTGCGTGACCACTTTATACCGCCTGGCGGCATCGGTGAGCATGCGGGCCTCCCAGATATCGTGGGTCAGCGGCTTTTGAACATACACGTGCTTGCCCAGCTGCATGGCGGCCAGTGCCTGCACGGCGTGGTTATGATCGGGCGTGGAAACGGAAACGGCATCGAAGCTTTTGGATTCCTTATCGAAAAGTTCCCGCCAGTCCTTATAGAATTTTGCTTTCGGGAAGTTCTTCACCGAAGTGGCGGCGCGCCGGGTATCCACGTCCACGAGGTATCCGATATCGGCCTTTCCGCTTTTATAAAAAGATGCAATGTCGCTTTCACCTTTTCCGCCCACCCCGATGCCGGCAATGACCAGCCGGTCGGAAGGCGCCAGGAAGCCACGCCCCAGAACATGGCGGGGTACGATAAAGAAACCGGCGGAGGCCAGCGCGGTATTTTTGAGAAAGCTCCTGCGGGTGGAGGAGCCGGGTTTATTTTGTTCTTCCAGCATGGAATCGTATTTGAAGGGTTATAGGTTTTGTTTTTTCAGCTCATTCACAGCAAAGTCGGCCGCACGGGCGGTCAGTGCCATATAGGTAAGAGAAGGGTTGACGCAACCCGCTGAGGTCATGGCGGCGCCGTCTGTGACAAATACGTTGGGGGCATCCCAAACCTGGTTGTTGGCGTTCAGCACCGAAGTTTTCGGGTCGCGGCCCATACGGGCGGTACCCATTTCATGAATGCCCATGCCCATGAAGTATTCGTTTTCGAACGGCTGCACATTTTTCACGCCGGCAACGGTCAGCATTTCCACCATATCGTTCTTCATGTCTTTGCGCATCTTCAGTTCATTTTCCCGGATGGTGGCGTCGATGGAAAGCACGGGTAATCCCCACTTGTCTTTGGTATTCTTGTCGAGGGTCACTTTGTTGTCGTGGTAAGGCAGGATCTCGCCGAAGGCATTGAAACCGATCGTCCAGGGACCCGGCTCTGCCAGTGCATCTTTATAAGCACCCCCGATGTTCATCTCGGCAATTTCCCGGCTCCAGCCCGACCGGCTGGCGCTGCCCTGGTAACCAAAGCCGCGGATGTAATCGCGTTTTTCGCCGTTGAGGTTCCGGTACCGCACGATGTACGGACCGTTTGGCCGGCGGCCGTAATAATACTTATCATCATACCCTTCCACCGAGCCGGAAGCACCCAGCCGGAAATGGTGGTCCATCAGGTTGTGCCCCAGCTCGCCGCTGCTGCTGCCCAGTCCGCCGGGCCATACATCGGTGGCGGAGTTCATCAGGATCCAGGCGGTGTTCAGCGCGGAAGCATTGACAAAAATGATCTTGGCGAAATAATCGTAGGTCTTATTGTCCGTAGCATCCACGATCCGGACGCCGGTGGCTCTTTTTTTATCCTTGTCGTACAGGATTTCCTTGACGATGGAGAAAGGACGCAGGGTGAGGTTGCCTGTTTTCTGCGCGGCCGGCAGGGTGGCGGACTGGGTGCTGAAATAAGCACCGTAGGGGCATCCGAGCCAGCATTTGTTCCGGTACTGGCAGTTCACACGGTCGGGCAGGGGTGCCGTGAGGTTGGCGCTGCGGCCCATGATCATGCGCTTGCCGAAATGCTTGTTGATCTTATCGGCTACATCTTTTTCGACGCAGTTGAAGGCCATGGCCGGCTGGAATTCGCCGTCGGGCAGCTGTGGCAATCCTTCCCTCGAACCGTTGATGCCGGCAAACCGCTCCACGTAGCTGTACCAGGACTCAAGGTCGCGGTACCGGATCGGCCAGTCAATGGCAATACCGTCTTTGGCATTTGCTTCAAAATCGATATCGCTGAGACGGTAGCTCTGGCGGCCCCACATCAGTGAGCGTCCGCCGACATGGTAGCCCCGGTACCAGTCGAACCGCTTGACTTCCGTATATGGGCTTTCCTTTTCATTCACCCAGTAGTTCAGGTTGATCTCGTTCAGGGGATAGTCCCTTTTCAG
>DATAGL010000416.1:0-2405 GCA_036263755.1 Chitinophagaceae bacterium
AAGCATATCCAGCCCTTTAAATTCATTCCGACCTATGTTTCCGGAGGCCCCCTGAAGCTGCTGGCAGCCTTTGTGGCTTCTATTTTCAAGACCATCGGCGTACTGGCTTCCGACCGGTCCATCAAGATCGTACATATTCATATGGCTTCCCGGGGTTCATTTCTCCGCAAGTCAGTCATTTATGGCATCTGCCGGCTGTTCGGGAAAAAGGTATTCGTGCATGTGCACGGCGCCCAGTTCCAGCAGTTCTATGCCGGAGCGGGTCTGCTGAAGCCCCTGATCCGTACGATCATCAACGGTGCCGATGAAGTGATCTGCCTGTCGCACTCCTGGAAGGAATACTTCGAGCGCTGCTTTCCGAAATGCCGGGTAAGGTTGATTCCCAACAGTGTGGAACTGCCCGAAGGCGGCCCGGCACCGGTCAGGCGGAGCGAAGGAAAACTGCAGCTGCTGTTCCTTGGATATATCGGTGACCGCAAGGGCATCTTCGACCTGCTGCAGCTGATGGCGGATTACAAGACCTATTTCCGCGATACGCTGGAGCTGACGATCGGCGGCAACGGGGAAGTAGACCGCCTTCAGGCCTTCCTGAAGCAGCACGACCTCGGTTCAATGGTACGTTACGAAGGCTGGGTCAGCGGCGACAAAAAAGCCGCCCTGCTCCGTGCCTGCGATGTATACATACTGCCATCGTATGACGAGGGACTGCCCGTGTCGGTACTGGAAGCCATGGCAGCCGGCAAGCCGGTTATTTCCACGTATGCAGGCGGTATACCCGATATCGTGCATGACGGACGGAACGGCCGCCTGTTTCCTGCCGGCGACCGCGACGCACTTCGGGAGATCCTGACCGAGCTCATTGCCAACCGGGCCGTGTTTGCCGATTACAGCAGAAATGCCCTGAACATGATCCAGGCCTACCACCCGGCTACCGTTAACCGGCAGCTGGAGCAGGCTTACGCCGACCATTTAACCACCTCTTCACCCATTCAATCTACATTATGAGCATCACGCTTCGCATAAAGAAAATGGCGGAAAAAGTGCCGCCGCAATTTGGTTACCTGCTGAAAGGAATGCCGTACGACCGCCGGCTCGGGAAGCGCTATAACTTCTTCCGCGAACAGTTTGAATCCTTTGATGCCCTGAACGTGCAGCAGCAGAAGGATACCCTTTTCCAACAGGTACACAAGCGGACCCGGGAAGCTTATGATCAAATTCCCTTTTACCGGGACTTTCTTTATGGGCAGGGCATTCACCCGAACGACCTGAAGACTTTTGAAGACCTTCAGAAGCTCCCGCTGATCACGAAAAAGATCCTCAAAACGGTGGAACTTCCCCAGCGCTCCTATATTCATAATACCCTTGGACTTTTCAACACGGGAGGAACTTCCGGCAACCCCCTGGGCTTTTACCTCGATGCCGATCACTACTGCCGCGAGTGGGCGTTCATGCACCAGATGTGGAACAGGGTAGGCTATTCGCCCGACCAGATGAAGCTGACGGTGCGCGGTAAGAATGTGGGCGACCGGCTGTACAAATACAACCTCAGCCAGAATGAGTTTATCCTGGATGCGTACCGCAATTACACCCGGGAAGATTTCGAGTCGCTCAGCCGTATGATCCGCCGCTATGGCATCAAGTTCCTCCATGGGTACCCGAGTTCCATTTACATGCTGCTGAAGCAGGCAGAGGCTTACCCGTTCTTCGGCGCCCTGCTGAAAGAGCGGATCAAAGGGATCATCTTCTGCTCCGAGTTCCCGGTTCCGGCTTACCGCGATTATATCGAATCGATTGTTACCGAGAATACTCTTTCTTTCTATGGACATACCGAAGGCTGCGTCATGGCCGGTGAGCTGTACCGTAAGTTTGAATTTGTTCCGTATCATGCTTACGGTTATACCGAAGCCGTGGCAGACGGAGATACGTACCACCTCGTAAGCACCAGCCAGTATAACCAATGCGCGCCCTTCATCCGGTACGATACCGAAGACCTTATTGAGCCGGTATTTGCCGACGGCCTGCTGCAATCTTTCCAGATCAAGCAGGGCAGGACTTCCGACTTTATCGAAGACCGCAACGGGGCTGCCATTTCGCTTACCTCTTTCTTTTTCGGCCGGCACCACCCGGTCTACCACCATGCCGACTACCTCCAGGTGGAGCAGGTAGGCAAGGGAAAGATCATCATCTACCTGGTGGCCAAAAAGCCCATTCCGGACCCGAAGGTTTACTTCGATCTCGGTAATTTCTTTTTTGACATTGAATTTAAAATGATTGACGTGCCTTTCCGGACACCCGCCGGCAAAGTGCCTTTCCTGATACGGAAACAGGCAAAAACCCGTTTCCCCACACCAAAAATTATAAAAAGACTAATCATGAAACTGACTATTGTAGCAGGCGCCCGTCCC
>DATAGL010000417.1:0-2724 GCA_036263755.1 Chitinophagaceae bacterium
GTGGCCAACTCCGGTCTTATCGTTTCTCCCGCATTCCGCAAAAGCGGCGTCGCCAAGCGCATCAAGCACAAGATCTTCGAGCTGTCGCGCGTGCTGTACCCCGATGCCAAAATCTTCGGGCTCACGACCGGCCTGGCCGTCATGAAAATCAACAGCGAGCTGGGATACGAGCCCGTGACCTATTCGGAGCTCACCCAGGACGAGGCCTTCTGGGCCGGCTGCAAGAGCTGCGTGAATTACGATATCCTGATGAGCAAGGACCGGAAGAACTGTCTCTGCACGGCCATGCTGTACGACCCGAAGGATCACTACGAGCCGAAGGAAACGAAAGAGCACTTTCACCAGAAGTCGAAGGTATATGAGCGCTTCCTCCAACTGAAGCAGAGCAAATTTCTGAACCGCCTCAAAAAACTGCAGAACAACTCCTCCCGATTCAAATCGATCTTAGTTAACCTTTTCAATTTTTAAGGCTACCATGAACAGCAAGGCAAAAAAAGTGGTGTTGGGATTTAGCGGCGGACTGGATACTTCTTACTGTGTGAAATACCTGAGCGAAGAACAGGGTTATGAAGTACACAGCATCATCGTCAATACCGGCGGTTTCACCCCCGAGGAACTGCAGGCCATCGAAGCCCACGCCTACAAGCTGGGCGTGCAAACGCATACGACGGTAGACGCCGTGAAAGGCTATTACGACCAGATCATCAAGTACCTTATTTACGGAAACATCTTGAAGAACAACACCTACCCGCTGAGCGTGTCGGCCGAGCGCCTGAGCCAGGCGCTGCACATTGCCGGGCACGTGCAGAAATTAGGTGCCGATGCCGTAGCCCACGGCTCTACCGGAGCAGGTAACGATCAGGTGCGCTTTGATATGATCTTCCACATAATGATTCCCGGTGTGGAAATCCTTACGCCCATCCGTGACCTGAAGCTGAGCCGCGAGCAGGAGATCGAATACCTGCAGTCCAAAGGCGTGGACATGAACTTCTCAAAGGCCATGTATTCCATCAACAAAGGACTCTGGGGTACATCGGTCGGCGGACGGGAAACCCTTTCTTCCCGGGGCATGCTGCCCGAGGAAGCCTGGCCGACCCAGGTTACCCAAACGGGTACGGAAGAGGTGACGCTGCAATTTGAAAAAGGAGCGCTGGTTGCGGTCAATGGCCAGACGTTCGACCATCCTACCCTGGCCATCCAGCACCTGCAGGGCATTGCCGGTCCTTACGGGATCGGACGCGATATTCATGTGGGCGATACCATCATCGGCATCAAGGGCCGCGTGGGCTTTGAAGCCGCAGCGCCCATGGTGATCCTGAAAGCCCACCATGCCCTTGAAAAGCACGTACTCAGCAAGTGGCAGCTGAACTGGAAAGACCAGCTGGCCCAGTTCTACGGCAACTGGCTGCACGAAGGACAGATCCTCGATCCCGTGATGCGCGATATCGAAGCCTTCCTGGAAAGCTCGCAGCAGCAGGTGACCGGTATCGTATTCGTACAGCTGCACCCCTACCGTTTCCAGGTTACGGGCATTGAATCGCCTTTCGACCTGATGAGCGCCAAGTTCGGCAAGTACGGTGAAATGAATACCGGCTGGAGCGGTGAAGACGTCAGAGGCTTCTCCAAGATTTTCGGCAACCAGACCTCTATATATTACCAGGTCCGGAAAGCAACGGAGCAGTGACCGGACAACGGTGTGACCGGACCATCGAAGCATAAGAACGGATGCGTTCACATCGCCGAATATTCACTTCCCTCCTATTCACCCAAGCATTCACCTATTCACCCATTGACCCATTCACCCTCCCAAGTGGTAAGTAAAGATGCGCCGCTGCTGCATTACCGGTGGGGCACCGGCTGCGATGGCTGGAACCTCGTGGAAGAGCCAGGCCTTTCGGTGAAGCAGGAGCGCATGCCTCCGGGAACGGGAGAAGTGATCCATGTCCATGAAAAAGCACGGCAGTTCTTTTTTATCCTCAGCGGTACGGCCCTGTTCCGGGTAGAAGGCCGGGATTGGGTAGTGGCAGCGGGTCAGGGATTGCAGGTGTGCCCCGGCCAGCAGCACCGGATCCGCAATGAAGGGCCGGAAGCGCTGGAGTTTATCCTTTGTTCACAACCGAATACAAATAACGACCGGATCAATTGCCATGAAAAAGATTAATGTCGGCATCATCGGCGGAGCGGGCTATACAGGCGGCGAACTCATCCGCCTGCTGATCCACCATCCGCAGGTTTCCATAGCTTTCATCCATAGCCGCTCCAATGCCGGCCAGCCGGTGCACACGGTGCACGGCGACCTTGTCGGGGAGGAATCCCTGACCTTTGCTTCGGAACACCATTCCGACATCGACGTGCTGTTCCTTTGCGTGGGCCACGGGGAAGCGAGAAAGTTCCTGGAAGAAAATGAAGTGGCGCCCGGGGTAAAAGTGATCGACCTGTCGCAGGATTTCCGCCTTCAGGCGAACGCCCGTTTCACCGGTAAGGGCGAACGTACCTTTACCTACGGCCTTCCCGAGCTGAACGGGGAAGCGATCCGCAAAGCGGAAAATATCGCCAACCCCGGCTGCTTTGCCACAGCCCTGCAGCTCGGCCTGCTGCCCCTGGCGGCAGCCGGCATTCTCGGACCGGTTTACAGTACGGGCATTACCGGTTCAACCGGCGCCGGACAAAGCCTGTCGGCTACCTCTCATTTCTCCTGGCGGGCCAACAACATCCAGGCTTATA
>DATAGL010000418.1:0-3312 GCA_036263755.1 Chitinophagaceae bacterium
GGCATTTTTGATCAGGGGCAGACACCGGCGGTACCATTCGATGGCCGCCGGCTTGTCGCCTTTCTGCTCGTGGGCATCGGCCAGCGATACGGTGGCTTCCAGGTTCATCGGGTCCAGCCGGACCACGGTAAGGAAACGCTGGATGGCCCGGTCTAATTGCCCGGTTTCCATCGAGGCCCGCCCGAGGGTCATCTGTGCGTACACGTTGCCCGAATCCTTGTCTACCACGCTGCGGATGCGGCTCAGGCCTTCCATGGGGTTGTTGGTGATGCCGCCATAGAGGTAGACGGCACCCAGCCCGACCTGGGCAGAGTCATTCGCGGAGTTCAGTTTCAAAGATCGTTCGAACAGGTCCTTTGCCTGAAGGGCTTTCCACTGCTTGATGGCGGGATCGTCCTCGAAGCGCAGGTTGTTCAAAAATAAATGGGCAGCAAAGGTGAGGGATTTTTCTGAATTTTCCAACCGGGCGGCTTCGCCGCTGTACCAGGCGTAGGGCTCGAACCATTCGTCGGGCTCGGCCAGGCGGCCGGTGTCCTGCCAGAAGCGGGCCAGTTGGTGATAGACATGAAGCTTTTGTTCGGACACGTCGCCGCGGGTAATGCTGTTTTCAAGGAGGCTCAGCCGGGTAACCTGTTCCGGCTTCAGGTGCTCCTTAACATGGGCGATGTGCTGATCGATGCGGAAAGTAGAGGCGGCGGGTGCAGCGGCAGCGGCAATAGCGGTTTGCTTACGGGTACCAAAAAGCTGCTGCTGGGTAGCGATAAAAAGAAAAAGTACCAGGAAAATTCCCACCCCTGCGATAATCCACTGCGGTTTCTTCACAAATAAATTTTCGCGAAGTTACTCCTCCGAGCTTATTTTCTTGACTTCTGCCACAAATTCCTTTGCGGGCTTGAAGGCAGGAATAAAATGCTCGGGGATCTGTACCGCCACATTCTTCTTGATGTTGCGGCCGATCTTTGCGGCGCGTTTCTTGGTGATAAAAGAGCCGAACCCGCGGATGTAAATGTTTTCGCCTTTTGACAGCGAATCCTTGATCTCTTTGAACATGGATTCAAGTGTCACCAGCACATCCACCTTGGGAATACCGGTCTTTTCGGAAATCTGATTTACCAGGTCTGCCTTTCTCATAGCGAGCTTTGTTAGTTGTTTGAATCGACAATATAAAACTAAAAATAATGATTGTCAATATAATACGTTTATTTACGAAAACAAAGCTTCCGCCCCGGAACCCGT
Source organism: Chitinophagaceae bacterium (assembly GCA_036263755.1). Taxonomy (GTDB): domain Bacteria; phylum Bacteroidota; class Bacteroidia; order Chitinophagales; family Chitinophagaceae; genus Flavisolibacter. The sequence goes on from DATAGL010000418.1 coordinate 1,237, forward strand.
AAAAAATGCCAAAAGAACCCGATTTTCCCCCGGCGGAACCCGGAAGCGGCCTCCACAGCGGATTTCCGGCCGGCCTGCTGCAGTGGCACCGAACTGCCAACCGCCGTACCATGCCCTGGAAAGGGGAGCGGGATCCTTATAAAATCTGGCTTTCCGAGATCATCCTCCAGCAAACCCGGGTGGAGCAGGGTACGGCCTATTACCTCCGGTTCCTGGAAGCTTTCCCCACCATCGGCCACCTGGCCCGCGCGTCCGATGATACCGTTTACAAGCTCTGGGAAGGACTGGGCTACTACAGCCGCTGCCGCAACCTCATCCATACCGCCCGCTACATCCAGGAGCAGCACGGCGGCTCCTTCCCTTCCGATTATCCATCTATCCTCGCCCTGAAAGGGGTGGGTCCTTATACGGCCGCCGCCATTGCTTCCTTTGCCTTCAACCTGCCGCATGCCGTGCTCGACGGCAATGTGTTCCGCGTGCTGTCCCGCATTACCGGCAACGACACCCCGGTGGATTCCACAGCCGGGAAAACTTCCTTTGCCCGGCTTGCCGAAGCCCTGCTGCCCGCAGACCAGGCCGCCGAATACAACCAGGCGATCATGGATTTCGGGGCCTCTGTCTGCAAGCCCGTGCCCCTGTGCACGCAGTGCTTTTACCAGACGGAGTGCACCGCCTTCCGGACCGGCCGCCAGGGCGTGCTTCCGGTAAAGGAAAAAAAGACCGCCGTGCGGGCCCGCTGGTTCCACTACGCGGTGCTCAAATACGAAAACCGGTGGCTCCTGCGCCAGCGTACCGAAAAAGACATCTGGCAGCAACTGTACGAATTCCTCCTCCTGGAAACCGAAGGCCCTCTCGACGATGCTGCATTCGCCGCCCGGCTGGAGCAGCAGTACGGCATCGGCCCCGACCGGTACACCCTGGCCCAGGTTTGGGATACAAAGCCCCAGCGGCTGTCGCACCAGCTGATCCATTTTTCGTTCCGCGTTTTCGTGTTGCAGCGTCCCCTGGAAGTGAAAGGTGCCGAATGGCTGGATGCCGAAGGGCTGCTCCGGCTGCCGCTGCCCCGCACCCTCCAAGCGGTGCGGACCCTGCTGCTGCGCTGACAGCCGGCCCTATTGCTGGCAAAAAATTTGATTGTTAACTATTTTCAGGACAGGTACGGGCGATTTGTAAAACAAGAAAAATGGTAATCGTATGAGAGGCGTAAATCGAGTAATGCTCATCGGCAATTTGGGCAAAGATCCGGACGTGCAGTTTTTGGAAGGAAATATCGCAGTTGCCAAGTTCCCGCTGGCCACCACCGAAACCTTTAAAGACCGGGCCGGAAAGCTCGTTTCCCAGACCGAGTGGCATACGGTGGTACTCTGGCGCGGCCTGGCCGAGCTGGCCCAGAAATACCTGCATAAAGGAAGCCTCGTATACATTGAAGGACGGCTGCGCACCCGCAGTTGGGAAGACAAGGAGGGCAACCGGAAGTTTGCCACCGAAGTCGTAGGCGACAACCTCATCATGCTGGACAAGCGTACGGACAGCGGGCATTCGCATATGCAGAACGACCAGGGACTGGAAGGCATGGGCTCCGGCGATTCGCCGATCGGGGAACCCTCGCCCGATCTGCCTTTTTAAACGTGGGGAAAAGGTATAAATTTGTATCATTACAGGGCAGGCCGTAAGACCTGCCTTTGTGATACAGCCTGTTCACTAAAACAAGCCCCTTGGATTACCATTCGGACAACGCCATCCTGCATTCCGTTTATTTACTCGCCGCCAATCCGCAGAACGCGGTCCTGCTGATCGTGCTGCTGATCGTGCTGATGCTGCTGAGCTTTATCTCTTCCGGCGCCGAAGTGGCCCTTTTCTCCCTCCAGAGCAAGGACATCAACATGCTGAAGACAAAGCAGCACGCTGCCGCGCGCCGCATCACCTCCCTGCTCGACGAGCGCAAGGCCGTTTATGTTTCGCTGCTGACGGCCAGCACTTTTTTCAATATATGCATCATCATCCTGGCCAACTACCTGATGACGCCGCTGCTGACCTTCGGCCTCCGGCATATCGGCAGCCTGCCCGTGGACATCG
>DATAGL010000419.1:0-7957 GCA_036263755.1 Chitinophagaceae bacterium
TTATAGAAAGGAACAAAATAGGTCAGCAGAAGGAGTAGTGAATATTCATGGTTTCGATGTCAGGTAGCCAGGGCAGCTTTCAAAGCCTTTACCTCTTCGCTCCGAATGGCCGGTAAGGAAAACTCCTCCGGAAAAGGTTCAAAGGAGGGATGCCGGAAGGTCATTTCACTTGGCCGGACGGTGCGCAGGGAGGAATGAAATTCAGCAGCCCCGGTAGCTTCAGCGACCTTCCGGATATTCGAGACCCGAATACCCGAGCCCGGCAGGATGATGATGCGGTGATCTGCTGCAGCCACCAGTTGCTGCACCCGATCGAGCGCATCCAGCACCGAAGGTTGCTGGCCGGAGGTCAGGATGCGCTGACAGCCGCAGTCAATTATCGTTTCCAGCGCTTCAAAGGGATCCCGGCAGCGGTCGAAGGCCCGGTGGAAAGTAACCTCCAGCGGATAAACGGCTTCCACCAGTTTCCGGGTGCGGAGGGCATCCACCCGGCCGTCGGCAAGGAGAAAACCGGCAACCACCCCGTCAAATCCCAGTGACTTCGCCAGACGGGCGTCTTCCAGCATGATGTTGTATTCCTCTTCCGAATACAGGAAATCGCCGCCCCTTTCCCGGATAATGGGAAAAATAGGTAGCGAAAACAATTCCCGGCACCGCCGCATAAACCCGTACGATGGGGTCAGGCCGCCTTCGCTTAAGGCCGAACATAATTCTAGGCGGTCCGCTCCGCCCTCCACTGCGGCTGCAGCAGTAACCAGATCATTGACGGCTATTTCGATCGTGTACCGGGATGTTCCTGCCATGCTGCTAAGTAACGGTATATTTGTGCATCCTGCTTGCCTCCTGCCCTTCCGGCAGCTTATTTATGGCATCTGTCGAAAAGCGCATGCTATTTGTGTTCCTTACAGCTTTAACACCAGCTTTAACTGACAGCTTTGCCGGATAGAGCCTTTGGAATTATATTTGATGTTTAAACATTGAAATATTACTTTTAACCTTATAAACTCTTTTATGCGCATTGAAATCATCTCCGGAAGCCCCCGGCACAACAGCGTCACCCATCGCCTGGCCCTGCACCTTCAGCAACAGATTCAGTTGCGGTCCGGCCACGATGTAGGCGTGATCGACCTGCGGGATGGCGGACTACCGCCCCTGCAATCGGTATTCCTCTCCCCCGATTCCGTACCGGACGAGCACCGCGCCCTGGCCGAACGGATGTTTGGTGCGGAAGCCTTTATCCTCGTAACCCCGGAATACAACGGCAGCTATACCCCTGACCTGAAGAACCTGCTGGACCATTTTCCGAAGCAGACCCGCAAACCTTTCGGTATTGTAACCGGTTCTCCCGGCGCCCTGGGCGGTATCCGGGCAGCCTTGTCGCTGCAGGCCCTGGTTTATGCCCTGTTTGGCATTGGTTCCCCGCATATGCTGGTCACGCCCCAGATTGAAAAGAAGTTTGATGCCGAAGGCAACCTGACGGATGAGTCCTTTGCCAAAAGCGTGGATGTCTTTATCAAGGAATACCTCTGGCTGGCTGAAAAACTCGTGGAAGAAAAAGTGTCCGCCTAATTCAAACGACCAATATGAAAAGTATACTGCATAAAGCCAATACACGCGGCCATGCCAACCACGGCTGGCTCGACAGCTGGCATTCCTTTTCGTTCGCCGGTTATTATGACCCGAACCGGATCCATTTCGGGGCCCTCAGGGTTTTGAACGATGATACCGTAGCACCCGGAATGGGCTTCGGCAAACACCCCCATGATAATATGGAGATCATTTCCATACCGCTGGAAGGCGACTTGGAACATGAGGACAGTATGGGAAACAAACAGGTGATCCGGCAGGGCGACGTACAGATTATGAGCGCCGGCACCGGCATCGCGCATTCAGAAAAAAACAAGAACGCCGACCAATTCGTCAGATTTTTGCAGATCTGGGTATTCCCGGATCAGAAAGGACATGCGCCCCGCTACGACCAGCGGACTTTTTCCCATGAAGAAAAGAAGAATAAGCTGCTGACCGTGGTATCACCCTTCGGGCAAAACGAAGGAATCCAGATCCACCAGAATGCCTGGTTCAGCCTGGGCAAACTCGATGCCGGTAAAGACCTGACTTATACGCTCCATGATCCGGCCAACGGTGTTTATGCTTTTGTGCTGGAAGGAGATGTGACCATCAATGAAATTGCTCTGAACCGCCGCGACGGCCTTGGCCTTTCGGAAACCGGAACATTAAACGTAAAAGCAGATACCGATACGGAAATCCTGTTGATGGAAGTGCCGGTTTAAAGCCCTTTATGGAACCCAGAACCGTCCGTCAGAAATCCGGAGGCGAGGCCCTGAAAGTAGGACCATTGTCCGTTCGCCAGCCGCTTCCGGCTGCCGGCCTGGAGGACACCTCTCCTTTTCTGCTCCTGCACCATGCCGGTCCGCAACTCTTTACTGCCGGACAACAGGCGCAACGCCTCAGCCCCCACCCCCACCGGGGTTTTGAGCCCGTGACCTTTTTATTCAGCGGCGGGCTCCACCACCGCGATTCCCTGGGCAATGAGGGTTATCTGGAAGCGGGCGATGTTCAATGGATGACGGCCGGCCGGGGGATTATTCACAGCGAAGGTCCTTCGGAAGCGTTACAGCAACAGGGCGGTGTGCTGGAACTGGTCCAGTTATGGGTGAACCTGCCGCGGGCGCATAAAGGAGCAGCACCTGCCTACCAGGACATCAAGGCAGATTCTATTCCGGCCATAGAACTGGCGGAGGGAATGGTAACAGTCCGCGTAGTAGCCGGTACGGTGCTGGATCAAACCGGCCCCGCCCGGACCTTTACGCCCCTCACCGCCATGACGGTCCGGTTTGAAGCCGGTGCCCGGTGGCAGCTGCCGGTACCCGCTGAACATACCGCTCTTGCTTACCTCCTGAATGGGGAACTGGAAACGGGCGGCACAAAAGTAAACCCGCAGGAACTGGTGCTTTATGCAGCCGCCGGAGATACGCTGACTTTTGAAAGTACCACGGCCGGCAGGTTGCTGTTGCTGACCGGCCTGCCCATCCGCGAACCGGTTGTATCTTACGGACCTTTTGTACTGAACTACCCCGGGGAAATCAAGCAGGCCGTGCTGGATTATGAAACCGGGAAAATGGGTGCCCTTGACTTTTAAATTTACCAAATGAATACGATTCGTTTTGATGCGGGCAACCGGGGCGTCAAAGATGCCGGCTGGCTGCGCAGTAATTTCTTCTTTTCCTTCTCTTCGTTCCAGGACCCCACCCGTTCTGCCTTCGGGAGCATTCAGGCATTCAACGATGATTACCTCGCACCCGGAAAAGGATTCGGTATTCATCCCCACATCAACATGGAGATCATTTCCATAATGCTGAAAGGAAGCATGACCCATAAAGACAGCATGGGCTATGATGCGGTGGTGTCCGAAGACTGGGTGCAGATCATGAGTGCCGGCAGCGGCCTGTATCATGAAGAGCATGCCGCGGGCGAGGAAGAAGTGAATTTCCTCCAGATCTGGATAGAGCCGAAACAGCAGAACATCAGGCCCCGCTACCAGTCACGCTATTTCCCCAAGGAAAAACGCCGCAACCAGCTCACTACAGTGATCTGGAACGAGGAAGGAGCCGGCCATTGCTGGATCAACCAGAATGCACGGCTGAGCCTGGGTTTGTTTGATGCCGGTCAGCAGGTGCTCTATACTTTTCATGCGGAAAACAAATGCCTGTTCCTCTTCTGCATTTCCGGTACGCTGGAGGTGGCGGGCGAAACCCTGAATGCCCGCGACGGACTCGGAATCTGGAATACGAATACGCTTTCCATCAGCTGTTCCACCGAAGCCGAATTCCTCCTGATTGAAGCACCGGTAAATCAAAAATGAGACTTGCTTAGGCGTGGGAACCGGATAAACAATACCTTCCGCGATCAATCCCTTGCAATGCCTTTTGGGCTTGTGATCCTTCTTGGCTTACTGCTGTTTTTTCACAGCGGGAACAGCCGGTTTCATTCACCCGACATTGCCTGGGGCCGGATCATTACTTCCATATAGGGAGGATGATCCCGGTGCGGGGCGGGATAAAGCTTTTTTCGGACATGTACCTGCCGAAGGATATTGCGGAAAAGTACCCAATCCCCCAGCGCCGGCCACCATACAGCACCGCGCCTCATGGCGAGCAAACTTTCCGGAATTCCTGCCGGCGGTACAGGTGCAAAGCAGCCGGTTTCCGCCGGCGGACGGCAACCCGAAGCCGTTCGTGCCTATCTTTACGGCAAAGCCGGAAGATTCCGGTCTTCCGGGATCCGGATTCAGCACAACAGCCGCCCCGCTTAGGGATCCTGGTACAGGAGGTGGAATAACCCAAAGCTGCAGGCACCACGCTTCCATTACAATTGTATGGTCTGTGTCACTCATTAAAAAGCCCTATATGCGTTTCATTCTTTCCCTTTTTCTCATTTCGCTCGCCGGTGCGGCACCTGCCCAGAGCCTGCCGGTACACATCATCCCGCAGCCGGTTTCGGTGATCCAAAAAAGCGGGGCCTTTACCATCAGCCGGAGCACCGTGATCGCCACCCGCAATGAAACCGACCGGAAGGCGGCCCGCTTCCTGAATGATTACCTGCAGGCAGCCTACGGATTCCAGCTGGATGTGGACCGGCAGGAAAGCCGGAATTACATCCGCCTCAATACCCGCACCTTTATTCAGGCACCGGATAAGGACGCCTATACACTGAACGTTACGAAGGAAGGCGTGACCATTGAAGGTGATACGCATGCAGGTACGTTTTACGGCATACAGACGCTTATCCAGCTGCTACCGGTGGAAAAAAGCACCAGCCTGCTGATCCCGCAGGTTTCCGTTCAGGATGCGCCCCGCTTCCGTTACCGCGGCATGCACCTGGATGTTGGCCGTCATTTTTTTCCCGTGTCTTTTGTCAAAAAGTACATTGACTACCTGGCCCTGCACAAGATGAATAATTTTCACTGGCACCTGACCGAAGATCAGGGCTGGCGTATAGAGATCAAGAAATACCCAAGGCTCACGGAAATCGGCGCGTGGCGCGACGGAACCATCATCGGCCGCTTCCCCGGCACCGGCAATGACAGCATCCGCTACGGCGGTTTTTATACCCAGGACGAGATACGCGAGGTGGTGCAGTACGCTACGGACCGGCACATCAACGTGATCCCCGAAATCGAGATGCCGGGCCATTCTTCGGCTGCGCTGGAGGCTTATCCCCACCTGGGCTGCCCGGGCATGGGGCCGTTTAAAGTGGAGCAGACCTGGGGCGTATTCGATGATGTCTATTGCGCCGGAAACGATTCCACCTTTACCTTCCTTCAGGATGTGCTGGATGAAGTGCTCACCCTTTTCCCTTCGAAATACATCCATGTGGGAGGCGATGAAAGCCCGAAGAACAACTGGAAAAAATGCCCCCGCTGCCAGGCCCGCATCAAAAATGAAGGCCTGAAGGATGAGCACCACCTGCAGAGTTATTTTATCCAGCGCATGGAAAAATACCTGAATGAAAAAGGCCGCGTGCTGATCGGCTGGGACGAGATCCTGGAGGGTGGCCTTGCCCCGAATGCCGTGGTGATGAGCTGGCGCGGGGAAGAGGGCGGCATCGAGGCCGCCAGGGAAAACCACGAAGTGATCATGACCCCCGGCAACTATGTTTATTTTGACCATGCCCAAAGCCAGGATGAGGATTCCGTTACCATCGGCGGACTTACCCCCGTGGAAGAAGTTTACTCCTACGAGCCGGTTCCGAAGGAATTGCCGGCAGATAAAGCGCGGTTCATACTGGGTGCACAGGCGAATGTGTGGACCGAATACATGAAGAACACGCGCAAGGTGGAGTATATGATCTTTCCGCGCATCAGTGCCCTGAGCGAAGTGCTGTGGTCGCTGAAAGAGAAAAGAAGCTGGGCGGATTTTGAAAAGCGGCTGCCCGCTCAGTTCCGCCGCTATGCGCTTTGGGGCGTCAATTACAACAATGCCTATTTTGATATCCGGACTACCGTGGCTCCCGCACCCGGCAACAAAGGTGTCTTATTGAAACTGGAAACGAAAGACCGGAAAGGAAGATTGCTGTATGGCATCCAGGGAAAGCATTTCGCAAAGGCGTATACAGGGCCGGTACTCCTCACCGACTCCAAGCTGGTCACGGCCTTGTATTACAGCGGCAGCCGGCTCGTGGATTCCCTTTCCATCCCCATCCACTTCAGCAAAGCCACAGGAAAAAAAGTCACCCTGAAAACAAAACCGGCGGAGAACTATCCCGGTGACGGGGCCTTTACCCTGGTGAATGGCATTCACAATACAAAAGGGCTGGCCCGCTCCAGTGAAGTGCTGGGTTATGCCGGCGGTGCTGACCTGGAAACGGTTATCGACCTTAATACTGCGCAGCCGGTCCGCCAGGTAGTGGTGCATGCACTGGGTGCCGGCGGTACTTATGTCTATCCGCCCAAGGGGATCGTTGTTTACGGATCAACAGATGGTAAGACCTTCCGCGAGCTGGCAATAGGTACGGAGTACCGGAAGAAGGGAGATTTCAACGGAACGATCACGGCTTCCTTTGACCCGCAAATGGTGCGCTATGTAAAGGTACTGGTGCAGAATACGGGCGTGGTACCCGAAGGCCGCCGCGGCGCCGGAAATAAAACCCTGCTGTTGGTGGATGAGATTGAGGTCCGTTGATGCTTTCTTCCTGCCGGACGTCCGTAACAGTCCACAAGAACAGGGCATTCAAGCTATAAGAAACAAAAAGCCCGCAGTAATTGCTGCGGGCTTTTTGTTTCTTATAGCTTTTTTTATGGCTTCCGGTAAGGGGGCAAAGCCAGTTTATCCAGGATGTGCCGGGCAATCCCGTTACCCAGCAAGGCACCCTCTTCCACCGCATCCCGGAAGTGGATGCCGCCGTATAAGCGGCTGATCCCCGCCTCCGCTGCAGCCTCCCGGAAGGAGGTAAAAGTGCGGGCGGGCAGTCCGATGTATAATTCGGTCGTATCGTTGAACCGGAATCCATCACCCAGGAAATGCGTCAGCACTTCGCTGCAGGCGGTGGAGATCACACTGTGGCCGCTCGGGTATTCGGGGAAGGGAGGTGTCTGCAGCCGGGGCTTCCAGCGCTCGTCGATAAGGCGCTGAATGGCCGTTTCCGGCCGCACGCGCTGGCTTCGGTATTTCTCGGTCCAGCAGCGGATAAACCCGTCGTGCAGGGTCAGCGCCACCAGGGTATGCAGCTGCAGGCTGTGCGCCAGGTTCTGCCCCGATGCCTGTGCGGCGATGCCCGTAATGCTCAGCCAGTGCCCGCCCGGTGATATTTTCTTCAGGCCGATGCTGAGGTGGCCTTCAAACTGAATGGCAAAGGGATTGCAGTCCCAAAAATCGGCAATGGCTTTTTGCTCACCGGTGGCCTTGCTGCCGGTCAGGTATACTTCTCGGAGCTGGGCATAAAAGGGAGATGTCGAATCCGTGCTGTACGGAGCTGGCGGAGCTACCGGTACCTGCCGGGAGGAGTCCAGGAAAAACGGCCGGATCGTATGCCAGTTCGGCTCGACGGCAGCCATGTACTCAGGCGGTGTCGGCCTCCAGTGACCGGCACTGTTGACCGGACGGTAACGCGGAAGATTGGAAAGGCGGAAGTACCCGTCTGACCGTGCATAACCGGCTATGGCGGCCGCCACCCGGCGGGCCCAGGCTACCGATGAATCGCGCAGGGCCGGTGCCAGGGAAGAATAATGTTTCAGCAGCTCTGCCTGCTGCGCTTCCAGCAGGTACCCGGAAGGCAGGATGAGGCGCCCGGTTTCCAGGATGCCGTACAGCGAAGCCAGTTCCCCGTTCACCGGGCCGGCCGGCCGCTCAAGGGAAGGATAATCGCGGAACCCTTCCTGGAAGCGTTTGAGGGAGGGTTCCGTAGCACTGAGAATTTCATAACCGGCCAGCAGCGAATA
>DATAGL010000420.1:0-4706 GCA_036263755.1 Chitinophagaceae bacterium
TTCCGTGTAACGGGTCAGGGGGTCCTGTGCCGACGAACCCAGGGGCAAGGTGTACAGCAGGGGCAAGAGCAGGCCCACCCGGGCCAGCCAAGTTAATAGTGTACTCATAATTAACAGTGTTAAGTGGTTTGGAAAAAAATTATTGGTTTGCCTGATCGATGGTGTTTAAAAGCCAGTTAATGGATTGGTGCATCATAGGAACCACATGCTCGGCATCTACCAGTTTATCAAAGCGGTGACGGATGGCCAGGGTGACCAGCCCGTGAACGGTGGCCCAGACCGCCATGGATACGGCACGGACGTCACCGGGAACAATCAGTTTTTTCTCCATGGCCTCGGTCACGGTTTCCATCAGGCGGCCCAGGGCCTGGTCGCCGCTGCGCCATTCGCAGTCGGTCTCCTTCATCATCCGGGCCAGCGTTTCCATGGGGGCCTGCTGCAGGAACATAATATCGTAGAACTGCGGGTTTTCCAGGCCGAAGCGGATGTAGTTCTCTGCCATCTTATGGAGCCGTACGAGCGGGTTGCGGATGTCCCAGAGGGCGGCATTGTACTCGGCCATTTTGCGGAATCCCAGTTCATGGAGCTCGAACAGGATCTCACTCTTGTCCTTGAAATAGAGGTATACGGTGGTGGGACTGTATTCAATCAGGTCGGCGATCTTGCGCATGGATACATTCTCAAACCCCTGCTCGGTGAAGAGCCGGATACTGGCGTCGAGGATCAGTTTGCGGACCTCCAGCTTTTGTTTTTCTTTTCGTTCGGCTATACCCATACGTTAATTACAGTGCAAATTTAGTGAACACCGTTAAGTAAATCACAGATGACGCAGATAAATTTTTCAATTTCGAGGGTTTCTACGCGGAACGTATAGTCGTTTCAGTCGCGCAGATGACGCAGATAATGAGCCTAATCACTTGAATTGTTGCAACTTATCGTACATCGTACACCTTACATCGTACATCCGGTACTCAATTATTTTTTTTTATCCTACTACTTAATCTTCCAGTTCCAGCCGCCGGATGCGCTGCAGCACCGCTTCTTCCGTGCGGTCCAGCTCCCGGGCGATCTGCCGGAGCAGCACCCGCTCCCCGTACAGGCGGCGGAGTTCGCGGTCCTGTGCGGCAGTCCAGGGTTTCTGCTGACCGGAGGGAATGCTCCGGGGCCGGCCCAGCAGGGCAGCCTTTTCTTCTCCCGAGATCTTCCGCAACCGCCGGGGTGCCGGCTTTACTTCGGGTACCGCCGGGCGCTCCTTGCGCTCGGAAGGCCGGGCCACCGGCAGCACCTTTATGTTGTCAAAGGATGGGAAGCCGGCCGGCAGCAGGGTCTCAGGCAGGTGAATACTTACTTTGGCCCGTGTAAGGGCCACATACAGCAGGTTGATCTCTTCGTTCAGCTTCGCGGTATCGGGCTCCGCTCCTTCCTTCTTTTCCGCCAGCGTCCGCAGCAGCCGGGGCTCACTGATGAAATCGGGCGCCAGCGTCACCTCATCGTATTCGAGGCCCTTGCAGCGGTGCACCGTGGAAAAATACATTTCCGCCCGGTGCCGTTCTTCATCCCCCGTGTGCTGTTCCTTCAGCGTCTTCAGGTAACCGGGGATTTCATTTCCGTATTCACGGACAATATCCACGAGTACGCCCAGTTGCAGGTCACCGGTCTTTTCGATATACTCTTCCAGGTCCTCCAGCGTCTGCATGGTACCCACCAGGGGATCGCGGATGCCCTGCCGGCGGCCGTTGTACAGGCTCAGCACATCATACAGCGATGCCCCTTCGTCGGCATAGGTGTACGAGTTCAGGTTGCCCTCAAAATAAACGGGAGGAAGGCGGCCGGGCCGGTCGATAAACGTGATGGCCTGCAGGAGCAGGCCCAGGTTCGTCCGCGCAATGGTGGCACGGGTGCCCACTTTTGTGGCTTTGCCTTTGCCTTCGATGCGGACAGCCGGCTCGGGACCGAAATGTTTTTTCCATTGCAGCACTTCCCTGGCCAGCCGGGCCACCGGCTGCCCGAACCGGAAGGAATGGGAAAGCGGGTAGTCGGGAAAGCTGGTGCCTTCCAGGGCATTCACCGCATACCGCCAGCCATAGATCTGCTGGTGGGTATCGCCTACAATCACTTTCACCGCCGGCTGCCGCAGGAAGAGGTCGAGCATGGCACCCGAGGCGTCCTGGCCCTCATCGAACAGGATATAGTCGTAGGGCAGGGCGGGCGCGGCCAGCTGGAATTTCTTCAGGTAAAAATCATGCGTGATCTCGATGGAGCCGGCATTCATGCGGGCGAGCAGCTGGCGGGTACCCTCCTCGATCGTAGGATAAAACGCAGTGACAAAAGCCCTTGCTTTCGGATCGGTTACGGTGGTGCGGTAATCCAGGTCAGCCACCCGTGCGGCGGCACTGTTGCAGAAATAAGCCGTGAACCGGCTGATGTGGTTGGCAATGATGTATTCCGCATGCTTTTCGCCGTTGCTTTTCAGTCCCAGGAGCGCCGCGATCTCGTGGGTTTTGTAGCCGGAAGCCCGGACGGTATAGCCGTTGCGGAACACCACATGCCGGTAAGCCAGGGAATGCGCCGTTTCCACGGTCACACCGGGAAGGCCTTCCTCCGCAAACCGGCGGGCGGCTTCCAGCTTAACCGCCCGGTTAAAGGCCAGGTAGAGGATCCGCGCACCGGCCGGCCGGGTACGGGCATATTCGATGAGCGTGGTGGTTTTACCCGACCCCGCCACCGCGTTGATCCGGATGTTTCCTTCCGACCGCAGAATAGCTTCCTGTTCACCCGTCAGCTTCCGGACCGGTTTACTCCCGCCTTCTTTTGCCTTTCCCAATACTAAATATTTTAGCCGGGCAAGTTACGTCAATCCGGAAAAGGATAAAAAGGATTTTACCCGTAGCAGGCGGGTTTTACGAACAGGGCCGAATACAACGCAGGAAGATGGGCTTGAGCCCGGACAGCCGAGTAATGCAGGCCATGCTGCACGCAATTCTGAATCGATGCAGAAGTGAGCTAAAATGGATTCATCCAAACTGTTCTACATGGAAAAACCACTTTTTCCGGGAAAGGCATCTGGGCCATCCAGCCGCCTTTCTTTGAAGAGAGCACCGCTATTTTTTGGATGGTGCCGGAGCCCGGTCAGTGCTGCTTCAGGCATTTTTCCGTTCCGATCAACCGGCCTTCACTGAAAACCTGAATAAAATACAAACCGGCCGGCAGGTGCGCTACCGAAAGCCGGCCATTAAGTAACAGGCCAGTGGCCATTTGCCGGCCCGCGGCATCGGTCAGCCGGTATGCCAAACGGCCGGCCGGCGGCTGGCGAAAGCGGATTTCCATGATGCTCTCCGCCGGGTTCGGATACAGGAGGAAGGATTTTCCGTTATCCAGATGGAGGGGATAGCCGTCGATCCGGATGTTGTCGAATGCGGCGAACACGCCCCGCGTGCGGTTATAGGCCAGTGAACCGTCATCCACGGTGATGCGCAGCCGGAAATGCGTGTTCCTAAACGCGTCCAGGGGAACGAATACGCGGCCCGGCAGCGAATCCCACAGGGGCCAGCTCCGGCGGGAAAGCGGTTCGCGGCCGATCCGCCGGAACAGGGTTACCCAGGACTGCCCGTTGAATCCTTCGATGTGGATGGACCCCTGTTCGGGATCGGTAGTGATATTAGCCGGATAAAAATTATAATCGAAGTGCAGCTCTGTCCGCAAGAAGGGCATCAGGTCGAGGGGCGGCGAGGTCAGCGAGCGGGCACCGCTGCCCCGGCCCAAAAGGGTTTGCACGAAAAGCATACAGGTACTGTCGAAACTTCCGCGGGGTACCAGCGTGGTATAGGTATCGGGTGTGGATTGAATTTTCCAGCGCATGTCTACCTGTGCGGGGGAAGCTTTTGCCAGCAGGGTATCGCTCCACCCGGCGGGCAGCATACATTCATCAAACGACTCCTCCAGAATGGCCCTGCTGTCGGCCCGGTAGTACGGGGCAAAGAACCATTGCGCCGGCCGGCAGGCAACATTCCCCGAATCCGGACTGACCGACACCGTGTGGCGGGCTCCGTCGGCAAATAGCCCTTTCAGGTTTACCACGCCGTCCACTGCTTCTGCCCGCACGGGCCAGGTACGGCCATCCAGCTGGATGAAATAATCTTTCCCCCTGCATCCTTTACAATTCACAGCCAGCTCCAGGTCGTACTGCCCGTTCCGGACCGGGCCGGTTTTGACCCTGAATTGCAGCGAATCGGTATGCACCAAAATGGAAACCGGCGTACCCCATCCTCCGCTGGTGCAGGCAGGTTGCACCGACACTTCGTACAGGGTGCAGGGATGCAGGCCGCGCAGGGTAACCGCGTTGCCTTCAGACACAAGTTCTGTGCTGTCGGAATGCTGCCGCGAATGATAGGGCCGGTACCGGATGCGTACCTTCCCGGGGCGGGTCCATTGCAGGTCCAGCTCGTCGGCCTGCTCGCGGCGCCGCACCAACAGGTCCGCCACGCTGTCGCAAACAGTGGAACCGCAGGCCATCCGGCAGGAATCGGTTCCCGACAGCGCATTCCGGATTGCCAGGCGGGAGCTATAATCCTTTCCGGGAAAATCGCCCAGGGTGGAAAAAGTCGTATTATCATATCCCGCGGCCGAATGCATGATGTATTGATTCACCTTCGGGTCGATGGCATTGTCGTGCAAACAACCCAGGGCATGTCCGGTTTCATGGGCCA
>DATAGL010000421.1:0-3767 GCA_036263755.1 Chitinophagaceae bacterium
GATTCCTTCTGAAGTGCGCCCCGACCGTAAGATCTCCCTGAGCATCAAATGGCTGATCCGTTACAGCCGCGAGCGTAACGGCCGCAGCATGGCCGACAAACTGGCCGGCGAGATCGTAGCTGCCAGCAAGGGTGAAGGTGCCGCTTACAAGAAGAAGGAAGATACCCACCGTATGGCCGAAGCCAACAAGGCTTTTGCCCACTTCAAAGTATAGTAGACTCAAACATACCTTATAAAAAAATCCCGCTTTTGCGGGATTTTTTCATTTATTGGCCATTCAGGACTCAAGCGTTGTCATCGTTGTTGGCTCCGCCGCCGAAGTCGCCGCCACCGAAATCGCCGGTGGCATCTCCGGTGTTCACGTCGCCCAGGCCGCCGCCGGTATCCCCGCCCATGTTGGTGGAGCCTACATCGGTGCCCAATGCGCCGGTTACGGGTGTTGCGGTATCTGCTGCAGCACCGCCGCCGGAGTTATTGCCTCCACTGCGGCCACCGCTGCGCGAGCTTTGTCCGCCTTTTTTAGCCACTGCTTTTTTCGTAGCAGAGCTGGCGGAAGCCAAACCCCGGCCGGAAGAGGAGCTGCCTTTGGAAGCAGTACGGCTGGCCGAAGAACCACCGCTGCGGGATCCGCCTTTGGAGGCCGTTCCGCCCTTCTTGGCTGCACCTTTGGAAGGAGCCGCCTTTTTGGCTGCGCCACCGCTTCTGGAAGCGCCGCCTTTAGAAGCCGCCGATCCGCCTTTTTTGGCTGCAGTATTCTTGGATGCGCCGCCTTTCGAAGCGCTGCCGCTTCTGGAGGAACCACCCTTGGACGCTGCACCGCCTTTTTTGGCGGCTGTTTTGGAAGGAGCGCCTTTTTTGGCTGCGCCGCCCTTGGAAGCCGTTCCGCCTTTTTTAGCGGCTGCTTTGGAAGGAGCTGCTTTTTTAGCGGCGCTGCTTTTAGAAGCACCACCTTTGGACGCAGCACCGCCTTTTTTAGCTGTTGCTTTTGAGGGGGCCGCTTTTTTGGCAGCACCTTTTTTGGCTGCGCCGCCGGATTTGGAAGCAGTACCACCTTTAGAAGCGGCGCCACCTTTTTTGGCGGCAGCAGCTTTTTTGGGCGCTGCTTTTTTGGAAGCACCACCTTTGGAAGCGGCGCCGCCTTTTTTAGCAGCCACCTTTTTCGTTGACTTTGCCATGATTTTAATGGGTTTTAAGTGAGGGTTAATAAAGATTTCTGGTTCTGAAATTACAATGATTGAATATGAATTGCAAAAATTATGCAAGCCCCATCCGCAGGCCCTTCTTCCGTTATGTCCCTCCCGTCCCCGCCACCGCCATCTTTAACAAACATTGTTTCCGGCCAATAGTATGAAATGCAGGCTATTTCCTTACCTTTGCACCCTCAAATTCCGGCATAACGTCTGTGAAAAACCGGGTTTGGGCGCCGGCGCTCCGTCCGAAAAGCGGTGGGTGCGGCCAGGCAAAACTAAAAATATTCAATTTTTATAATCATGGCAGACTTGAGATTTCAACGCAATTTTGGAATTGCTGCGCACATCGATGCCGGTAAAACCACTACTACCGAGCGTATTTTGCGCTATACGGGTATGATTCACAAAATAGGTGAAGTACACGATGGCGCTGCCACTACCGACTGGATGGAGCAGGAAAAGGAGCGGGGTATCACCATCACCTCCGCTGCCGTAAGCTGCCAGTGGAACTTCCCTACCGTAAAAGGTAAGGCTGACGCCAACACGAAAAAATATTACTTCAACATTATCGATACTCCGGGCCACGTGGACTTCACTGTAGAGGTGGAGCGCTCCATGCGCGTACTGGACGGTCTCATCGCCCTGTTCTCTGCCGTGGACGGTGTTGAGCCCCAGTCGGAAACCGTTTGGCGCCAGGCCAACCGCTACCGCGTACCCCGGATCGGCTTTGTCAACAAGATGGACCGCTCCGGTGCCGACTTCCTGATGGTGGTCAAGCAGGTGCGTGAAATGCTGGGTGCCAAGGCCGTTCCCCTGCAGCTGCCCATCGGCGCTGAAGACAACTTTAAAGGCGTGGTGGACCTCATCACCATGAAAGGCATCGAATGGCATATGGAAACCGAAGGCATGACCTTCGACGAAATCCCCGTGCCCGAGGATATGAAGGAAGAAGCGGAGTACTGGCGTGCCCAGCTCATCGAAGCGGTGGCCGAATACGACGACAACCTGATGGAGAAGTTCTTCGACAACCCGGATACCATCACGGAAACCGAGGTGCATGAGGCCATCCGCAAGGCAACCATCGACCTCAGCATTGTGCCGATGATGTGCGGTTCTTCGTTTAAGAACAAAGGGGTGCAGACTGCGCTCGACGCCGTTTGCCGCTACCTGCCTTCACCTGTGGACATCGAGGACATCAAGGGTACCGATCCGAACACCGGAGAGGAAATCACCCGCAAGCCCGATCCGAAAGAGCCGTTTGCGGCCCTCGCCTTCAAGATCATGACCGACCCCTTCGTAGGCCGCCTGGCCTTCTTCCGGGCTTATTCCGGTCACCTTGACGCCGGCTCCTACGTGCTGAACGTACGCAGCGGCAAGAAAGAGCGGATCTCCCGGATCATGAAAATGTTTGCCAACAAGCAGAACCCGATCGACTTCATCGAAGCCGGTGATATCGGTGCTGCCGTTGGTTTCAAGGAAATTAAAACCGGTGACACCCTGTGTCACGAAGACCACCCGATCGTTCTGGAAAACATGTTCATCCCCG
This sequence comes from Chitinophagaceae bacterium, assembly GCA_036263755.1. GTDB lineage: Bacteria > Bacteroidota > Bacteroidia > Chitinophagales > Chitinophagaceae > Flavisolibacter. The sequence continues at coordinate 2,737 of DATAGL010000421.1, forward strand.
AGCCGGTAATCGCCGTAGCGGTTGAACCCAAAACCCAGGCCGACGTGGATAAAATGGGTATGGCCATTGCCAAGCTCGTGGAAGAAGATCCCACGCTGCGGGTGAATACCGATGAAGATACCGGACAAACCATCCTCCGTGGTATGGGTGAACTGCACCTGGAGATCATCGTAGACCGGATGCGCCGCGAATTCAAGGTGGAAGTCAACCAGGGCGCCCCGATGGTGGCCTATAAGGAAGCCTTCACCAAGACTGTGGAACACCGCGAAGTGCTGAAAAAGCAGACCGGTGGCCGTGGTAAGTTTGCCGACATCCAGTTCGAACTCGGTCCCGTGGACGAAGAATGGAAAAAAGAGAATCCCGACAAGCAATACCAGTTTGTCAACGATATCTTCGGCGGATCGATTCCCCGCGAATTCATCCAGCCGATCCAGAAAGGCTTTGAAGCTTCGATGACCACCGGCGTACTTGCTTCCTACCCGGTAGACAACCTGAAAGTGCGGATCTTCGACGGTTCGTTCCACCAGGTGGACTCCGACGCCATGTCTTTCGAACTCTGCGCCAAGCAAGGCTTCCGCGAGGCGGCCCGTAAGGCGAAGCCGGTACTGCTGGAGCCGATCATGAAGATCGAGGTGCTCACGCCCGACCAGTACATGGGTGACGTGACCGGTGACCTGAACCGCCGCCGCGGCATGCTGGAAGGCATGGATACCCGTGCCGGTGTGCAGGTGATCAAGGCCAAAGTTCCGCTGAGCGAAATGTTCGGTTATGTAACCCAGCTCCGCTCGCTGTCTTCCGGCCGTGCATCCTCCACCATGGAATTCTCGCACTATGCTCCGGCTCCGAACAACATCGCCGAAGAAGTGATCGCGAAGAACAAAGGCAAAGTAAGCGCTGAATAATGCTTATTGATATAGATGAAAAAGCCCTGCTGATCCAGCGGGGCTTTTTTTATGCAGGATTTGATTGACGATTGACGATTGACGATTGACGATTGACGATTGACGATTGACGATTGACGATTGACGATT
>DATAGL010000422.1:0-3144 GCA_036263755.1 Chitinophagaceae bacterium
CTGTGCGCCCCGTCACCGTTGATGACCGGCGGTTCGTTGTCCAGCACGGCCTTGATGAAAAGAGGCACTACGGCGGCGTAGGGTCCCTTCGGGTTCTGGCGCGGCCCGAACACGTTGAAGTACCGCAGGCCGATGGTCTCCAGCCCGTACACCCGGGAGTACACGCCCGCATAGAGCTCGTTCACCAGCTTCGTAACGGCGTATGGCGACAGGGGCTTTCCGATCTGGTCTTCCACTTTCGGCAGACCGGGATGATCGCCGTAGGTGGAGGAGGAGGCGGCATATACCACGCGGCGCACGCCGGCGTCCTTGGCCGAGGTGAGGATGTTGAGGGTGCCGGTGACGTTCACTTCGTTGGAGGTAAGCGGGTCGTTGACCGAGCGGGGAACGGAACCCAGGGCGGCCTGGTGCGAAACAAGGTCGATGCCGGCACAGGCCTGGCGGCAGGCGGCGGCGTCGCGGATGTCGCCTTCCATGAATTCGAACCGGGGGTTTTCCATGAACTCCTGGATGTTGACCGCCGAACTCGTGGCAAAATTGTCCAGTACCCGTACCAAGGAAACCTCCGGGTGCTGCAACAGCTGCTCCACCAGGTTCGATCCGATAAAGCCGGCTCCGCCGGTCACTAAAATGCGCATGGTTATACGTTGCTCCTTTTACGTTTTTTCTTTTTCGTCCATTTCTTGATATCCATCCAGCCGAACCAGCGGGAAAGGGCGGCCGGCGGGGGCGTTTCCTCTTCAAAATAACCCGATCCGTAACCATAGCCGTAGCCATAGCGGCCATAGCCGTAGTAGCCATAACCGGAACGCAGCTTCACGTCGTTGAGTATGAGCGAGATCTTGGGCAGCTTCTGCTGGGTGTGCAGCTCATCGATCAGGCCGATCTGCTTCTTGTAGGTATGTCCCTGGCGCAGGATGTACAGGGTGCAGTCGGCATATTTGCTCAGCGTCATGGCATCGCTCACCATCCCTACCGGGGCGGTATCCATGATCACGCAATCAAAATTAGCTTTCAGGAAAACGAACAGATCGTCGAGCCGCGGGTCCAGCAGGAGCTCGGAAGGGTTGGGCGGTATGGGTCCGCAGGCCAGCACGAACAGGTTGTCGTAGTTCGGCACCGGGATGGGCAGGTCTTCGAGGCGGCTTTTGCCCAGGAGGAAATTGGTCAGACCGGGCTTCTTGGGCATGTTCATCTCCGAGAGGATCTTCGGTTTGCGGATGTCGAACTCCAGGATGATCGTGCGCTTGCCGGTAAGGGCCATTACGGCGCCGATGTTTGTGGATATGAACGACTTGCCCTCGCCGCTGAATGAAGAAGTCACCATCACTACCGGTTTCGGCGCGTTCGTAAGCACGTACTGCAGGTTCGACCGCAGGATGCGGAACTGCTCGGCCACCACGCTTCGGTTGGTGGAGGTAACGATCAGCGTGTCTTCGGAATAAGAGTGGCCGACCTCGCCCAGGATGGTGGCCGATGTGATTTTTTCGATATCGTACCGGGTGGTCACCTTGTCGTTGGATATCTCCAGGACAAAGATGAACAGGGCCGGCAGCACCAGGCCGATCACCACGGCCAGCATCCGGATGTTGGTCGGCCGCGGGCTTACCGGTGCCAGGTTGGGCGTGGCCTGTTCCAGCATTTTGGTATTGGAGATGGTGGAGGCCAGGGCAATGGCTGATTCCTCGCGTTTTTCACTGAGGAAGTTGTATACGGCCAGCTTGCTTTCCTGCTGGCGGCGGATCTCGATGACATTCTGCTGTTTTTCGGGCAGTGAGCGGATCTGCGACTGGACCGAACCGCTTTTCTGCTGCAGGTTGCCCAGCACGGCCTGGAACGAGCCCCGGATGGAGCGCAGGCTTTCCCGGATGTTCTGCCGCAGCTTTTCGATCTGCTCTTCTTTCTGCTGTACCAGCGAGTGGGCGGGGGGAATGTTGGCATCAATGAGCGACTTGCGCTCGAGCTGGGCCTGGTTGTAGGAGGCAATGAGGGCGGCCAGCGTCGGGTCCTCCAAACCCAGCGTGGTGGGTACGGTATTGAAATCGTTCTGCCGGTTGCGGATGTACTCGTCGATCATGTCGGTCACCTGCAGCTGCATCCGCTGCTCATTGATCTGGCGGTCCACTTCCTCCACCCGGGTCAGGTAGGAAGAGGTCTGGGCGTCGAAGTCGATCAGGTTGTTCACCTGCTGGTAGGCCAGCAACCGGCCGGTGATGCTGTCCACCTCCCGCGATACTTTGCCGAGACGGTCATCGATAAAGGCCAGGGCCTGCCGGGTGTTTTCGTTCTTTTCCTCCACCGTTGCCTTCTGGTATTCGCGGATGAGCTGATTGATCACGTCGGCCGAGAAATAAGGATTGGCCGATTCCAGGCTCAGCACCAGGATGCCGGTACCCTGTTTCGGGGCGACGGTGAGCCTGGAAACGAGCCGGGCCGCCACCGCTTCGGTGGGATGCCACTGCACTTCATACTCCGGGCCTACGGAAAGGTGCGGGATGCGGTTGAAGCGGAATACGCCGTGCTCATTTTTGAATACCTGCCCGAAGCGGATGGGCTGCGTTTCGTTCACCATGCGGATCACGCTGCCCTCCACGTTGAAATGCAGGGAGAAGGCATTGGAATCGGCCAGCTCGAAAATTTCGAGGTAAAAAGGCGCGGCGCGGTAAACGTTCTGGTCTTTGATATTGCCTTTGGCGGTGTAGGTGAGGTTGAGGCCGAGCGCCTGTACCACCCGCTGCATCAGGGGCCTGGACCGCAGCACTTCAATTTCGTTCTGGATGTTCTTCGTTCCGTCCGCCATGATCAGCTCATCGAGCCGGTCTCCCTGGCCCCCGCTGGTTTTTTCATCCCGGATGACCATGGAGCCGGTAGCGCTGAACATGGGTGCGGTATACCGCAGGTACAGCCAGGCCACCACCAGGGCGAGGGCCACGGACACGATGAACAGGGGCAGAAAGCGGATGTATTTAAAGAACAGGTCCTTTATGCTCAGGCTGGACAGTTCCTTTTGGGGTTGAAGTTGGGCCTCCATGCAGGGTATTGAATAGAATGATGTTAATTTCTTCGGAACACGTTATAGATCAGGGCGATGCTGGTTAACACGCTGGTGGCGATGCCGATCTGCACGGCCACTGCCTGCTGGTC
>DATAGL010000423.1:0-2889 GCA_036263755.1 Chitinophagaceae bacterium
TTAACGATGATTTCTACGGAGGTGATAAAATCGTCAAAGGCACGGTGTATGCGAAGTACAAGCAGTTCGTGGACAATTGCTTTGCCCTCTGCCCCCGCCAGGCCCTGCATGCCAAAACGCTGGGATTTGAGCACCCCGCCACGGGCGAGCAGATCGATTTTGATACGGAGCTTCCCGAAGACATGGCAAAGGTGATCCAGAAATGGCGGACCTATGTTTCCGGCACCGCCCAGTAATTTTGAAAATACAGGTAATACGGAAGCAAGGGTGACACGTTGAGCAGGTTGGGAAAAGGGAAGGCGGTCCGTTCATTGCACCCGGCAGCCTTATTGCGTAAATCCGCTTAAGGTAGCCGTGAACTGCCCCCGCTCGCGCTTTTTCAGGGCCACATCCCAGGTGCCTTTGTACCGGAGGACAGCAGGCACCAGCAGCCCGTTGAACCGGGTCATTTCCACTTCCATGTGCACGTCGAAATCGTACACGGCTGCATTGTAGCTGAGGTCGTACGTACGGGATAGGATCTCGAAAGAGCGGGCGTGGAACCAGGTGGTGATGTTATCGAAAACGATCTTGTCTTTTTGCCCGCCGGTGAGTCCTTCCTTCGCCTTTATGGAGAAGACATAGCAGGGCTGGCCGTTGAGGTCGGCATAATCGATCAGGTAGTCATAGTAAGGAGCCACGTCTTCATCGAATACGTCGAGTTTATCCCCGATAAACGGGATGCCGGGAATGTGTTTGCCCGGGTTGAAAAAAAGCATCTTCAGCTGTTCCTTGTGCTTGTCCGCCCCTTTCTTGTTGCGCACGTTCCGTTCCGTGTTTCCGACAATATTGTTTTCCCCGCACACCCGGCCCCGGGTAAAGAAAAGCCCCGCATACAGCTCGGCCGTGTAATAATTATAGGCGCGGTCGCCTTCATAAAAATCCCCGGTGGTCTTCTCCTCCAGCACCTCCATGGTCCGGCAGCCGCCGCTGCGCACCTGGCGGGTTTTTGAGCGCAGGGAGGCCTGCACGCGGCCGCGCTTATCCGTCAGGCTGATATCATTCAGGGAAGTAAAACCGAGGATCCGGAGGTTGCGGAAGGCTTTATAAAAAGTGGTATCGTTTTTCACCAGCTGCAGGAAGCGGCCTACGTTCAGGTCGGTACGTATGACCACTTCACTGAGCTGGACCATGCGGCGCACCGCTTCCACATCAGACGTATCCACACGGGCCGTGTCCACCTGGGCCTGCGCCGGTACTGCCAGCGCCAGCAAAAAGGCCAGGGCGAAGAGCAACCGCTTCATTATTTGGTGAACATCATTTTATAATCCACGCGCACGGAACCCCGGGAGATATCGTCGAGTTTCCGCTTGAGGAGCTTGCGCTTCAGCGGGGATATGTGGTCGATGAACAGTTTGCCTTCAATATGATCGTATTCATGCAGGATCACGCGGGCGGTAATGCCGCTGAAGGTTTTGGTGTGCTCGGTAAAATGTTCGTCCTGGTACCGGAGGGTTACTTCCTCAGCCCGGTAAATATCCTCGCGGATGCGCGGAATGGACAGACAGCCTTCGTTATAGGCCCAGTCGTCGCCCAGCTCTTCCACGATCTGGGCATTGATGAATACCTGCTTGACACCGGGATCATCGGGGTACTGCTCTTCCTTGCGCTCGTCCTCGTCCATGTTGGCAAAGATCTGGGCCGAATCGATCACGAACAGCCGGATGTCTCGGTTGATCTGGGGCGCAGCCAGCCCCACTCCGTTGGAAGCATACATGGTTTCCCACATATCTTCAATGAGCTTGTCGAGTCCCGGGTAATCCGGACCGATGTCCCCGGCTACTTTTCTCAGTACGGGATGGCCGTAGGCTACGATTGGTAAAATCATTCGATGTACGATTTACGATGGACGATGTACGATTTGCTTTCGCTGTTGAAATGGAGCAGCCACGGCAATGCGTCATCCAGCACAAAAATACTAAAGCGGTAACAGTCAGGCGGAACTGGTTTGGAATTTTACCGGATCCTTCACAAGAAAGGGAAAGCAACTGTACCGTTTACAATAGAATAAGGACGAGGTAAACAACCGGAAATCATTCCACGAATTCATCAACCATCATACATCGTAAATCGTACACCGTACATCGTACATCCTCCCGCCCGATGGCCTAAACCTTATCCTTCTATGACCGCTGCAAATATTCCTGCAGCAGGATCGTGGCGGCGATCTCATCCACCAGGGCTTTATTCTGCCGCTGTTTCTTTTTGAGGCCCATATCCACCATGGCGCGGGAAGCCATTTTCGAGGTAAAGCGTTCGTCCACCTCCTCCACGGGGATGGCGGGGAAGGCCCGGTGCAGGGCCCGTACGAATTCTTTCACGAAAGGCGTGGCGTCGGTGGCGGAATCGTCCCAGTTCAGCGGCATCCCGATGATGATCCGCTCTACCGGCTCTTTAGCGATGTATTCTTTGAGGAAGGGCATCAGCCGGTTCGATTCCACGGTGCACAGGCCGGTGGCAATGATCTTCAGCGGGTCGGTCACGGCAAGGCCGGTGCGTTTTTTTCCGTAGTCGATAGAGAGGATGCGGGGCATAGGTTTTTAAAAGTTTACAAGTTCAAAAGTTCACGAGTTTACAAGTCCATCACTCGTTGCCCGCGGCTGGCAACCGGTGAACTCGTGAACCTGTGAACTGCACCACTCGTCAATGTAAAAACAGGTCGCCGATCACAAAGCCCGCAAAAACCACGCTCGCTATCCCGTTTGCGGTCATAAAAGCAAGGTTCACGCGGCGGAGGTCACCGGGCTTGACGATGGAATGCTGGTACACAAGCATGCCGATGAACACCAGCACGCCGATCCAGTACAGGGGACCAAAGCCACCCCAGCGGCCGGCCGCCACAATGCAGGC
>DATAGL010000424.1:0-5336 GCA_036263755.1 Chitinophagaceae bacterium
GGGTTGCATGCAAAGACGCAAAGATTATTTGGAATGTATGATCTGTTGACTTGAGCATTGAGTATTGAACATTGAATATTGCTTATTTCCCAGGATCTACTCTTCAATTTCAATTAAAGATGCCTCCGCAGGAACCGCATCAGCCGTTCCCGGATCCAGGGCTCATCGAACATGGGACCGTAGTGGGGCGCATTGGGAACGATGATCAGCTCGGACGGTACCTTGTTCAGCTGCAGCCAGCTGTACAGCAGTCTGGACTGGGTATTGGGCACCGATTCATCCTTTTCGCCCTGGACAATAAAAAAAGGAGGGTCGTTCCGGTCGACATAGGTGACGGGGGAAGCCTGGCGGGCGAGGTCGGGGCGGTCTACGGGCAGGGCACCCAGCAGGAGTGCCACCGGGTGGCGACTGTTGACCACCGACGTATCCGGATTGGCGGTGATGGCAAACAGATCGGAAGGACCGTAATAATCCAGCACGCAGCGGATGCGGAAAGTACTCCCGGAGGGGCCCGGCTGAAATGCCTGCACCTTATTGTTCTGCGCGAGCGCCAGCAGCGAAGCAAGGTGACCGCCGGCCGAAAAACCGATCAATGCCATCCGGTTCCGGTCGATCTTCCATTCCCCTGCATGATCAAACAGGTACTGGAGGGCGAGGTGGCAATCCTGTATCTGTGCGGGGAAAGGTGCAGTGGTACTCCAGCGGTAGTCAATGGAAGCCAGCGCATAGCCGCTGTCGAGGAATCCACGGATGGTGCCCTTCATATACCCCATATCCGCATATTTGTCGTTTTGCATCCAGGCCCCGCCGTGCACCCATACAATCAGCGGTGTTCCCGGCTTTGCATGGGGCGGCAGGTATACATCCAGCAGGTGCTTGCGCAGGGTGTCGCCGGCGTAATTCAGGTTTCGGTGCTTTACCGTTCCCTCCGGGAACAGGGCGGTGATGTGCGCCGGCTCCTGGGCCGCCACCCCGCTGCAGGCAACAAAGGCAGTCAGCAACAGGCTCCAACCCTTTTTCCGGATCCAGTAGTTCATGAACTAAATGTAAGTAAATAAGAATCACAGATGACGCCAATGAATCGCAGATGGCACTGATGAGGCGCTGATAACGCTGATGGGATGATTCTGCCGGGAAATTTCCGCGGTCTTTGTACAGTTCTGGATATAAGGCTTAGACGCACTCCAGCCATGCTGGTCCCCTGTACATCGTACATCGTAAACCGTACATCCCCTGAACCGCAGCAACCACCCGGTCGAACGCTTCCCTATATGGTCTTTACCACATCCGTGCTTACCTGGATCAGGCTGCCGTCGGGCAGTTCGGCAATGTAGCCTTTGCTGGTGAGGGCTATTGGTACGAGTAGGGTGTTGGCCTGGATCACGCTGCCGGAAGGGGTCCGCTGGGACTTCGTGAGCCGCAGCGTGCTGTTGAGGTTCCGGGAAGCAAGGGCCGGTGCAGTTTTGATCGTACGGTCCACGAAAGGAAGCGGGTCCACCGCCGTGCCGTTCACATATACACCGAAGTGCAGGTGCGCCGGCGTGGTGCGCGCGTTGCCGGTATTGCCGACCGTTCCCAGCACATCGCCTTTTTTCACTACCTGTCCTTCCTTAACGAGTTGCTCGTCGAGGTGCGCATAATACACGTGGATGGACTTGTCGGCCGGGCGCAGCCAGACCACCTTGCCGCCCAGTCCGCCTTCGCGCACCCCGATAATGAAGCCGTCGGCCACTGCCACCACCGGCGTGCCTTTCTTTGCAAAAATGTCAATGCCCTCATGGCTCCGGCTGCCGCCGCCACGGGATGCGCCCCAGAAAGAACCGATGTTCGCCTTTCCGTCTACAGGAAAATGGAGGGAAGGGCCCACCGAAGCCGAAAGCGTATAGGCGCCGGAAGTGAACAGCCGGGGCTGGAGCCGCAGCACATAAGTGCCGGCCTCGGCAATGTCAGCGTAAAAGGTATTCTGTGTGGTATCTGCGGAGAGTAAATGGTCGTTGCCGTTATCGTCGATCCGGTAGAGGTCGGCATACAGCGTGAAACCGGCAGCTTTTTTATCAACCGTGAAGGAAATGCGCTCGCCCCGTCGGGCCGTGAACCGGAGCCCCAGCGCCCGCGGTTTGCCGGGATGGAAATAACCCTGCTGCCGGTACGGAAGGGCAACGGGCTGGGCCTGCGTCAGCGCGGCCGCTGCGGCCGCCAGCCATTGGCGGCCTTCGGGCGTCCGGTCCAGGTCTTTATGATCGAGGCGGCTGGCATACTGTTCATGCGGCGTTTTTTTACGGAAGAGGCCGGAAACGGTGCTGCAGGAAGTTCCCGTCAGGGCAGCCAGCAGCAGCAGGAAAACGGTGTATTTCATAGCTGGTGTCCGTTAGCAGCAAAGGGAACGCCGGAAAACGTGAAGAAAGTATTAACCGGATCCGGATTTTACTAACAAAAACCCAATACCGGAGGGGTCAGGACACTTCTTTTTTCTGCTTTACATCAGGCGGTAAACGGAGAAACCTCAGCTTTTTTACGGCGCCGGTTACGTTTCTTGCCGCTGAAAACCTGCTTTTCGCTAAATCATCCCGGCTTATGCTTTTTTACCTGCTCACCTGGATCCCTATGCTCCTGCTCGCCGTGGCCAACGGCCTGCTGCGGGAATTCTTTTTTAGAAAATTCCTGGAAGAAGGGCCTGCCCACCAGTTGTCCACCGGTACGCTCCTCCTGTTTTTTGCCTTCTACATCCGGTGGGTCACCAGCGTCCGTCCGCCCGCAAGTGCCGGTCAGGCCATTTGGGTCGGTATAGGCTGGCTGCTGCTGACCCTGGCCTTTGAATTCGGTTTCGGCCGGGCGCGCGGCCACTCATGGGACACCCTGCTGGCCGACTATAACCTGCTTCAGGGCCGGCTATGGGTGCTCATCCCCCTCTGGGTGGCGCTTGCGCCCTGGCTTTTTTACCGGCTAAGCCGGTAAGGCCTGCTTTTCCGCCCGGGCGGCTTTTCGGAAAAAAGGAGCAATGATTTCAAAGGACCGCATCCGGGCGGCTGCATCGTAGAGGTGGGTGGTCACCATCAGCTCGTTTACCCCGGTGGCCTGAACAAACCCTTCGAGGCCTTCTTTTACCGTTCCGGCGCTGCCGATAAAAGCATACTGCATCATGTGCCGTACCGCAGCTTCCTCCTGGGGGCTCCACAATCCTTCCATCGAGGGCACCGGGGGTTGAAGGGGCCGGCGCTGGTTGCGGATAAGGCCCAGGGCCAGGTGGTAGAAGGAAGTGGCCAGCTCTTCGGCTTCGGTATCGGTACCGGCGGCAATAACATTGACACAGGCCAGGGCATACGGCTCCGCCAGCCACCTCGAGGGCTGGAAGTGTTCCCGGTAAAGCTGCAGCGCATCCAGCAGGTAGGTAGGGGCGAAGTGGGAGGCAAAGGCAAAGGGCAGTCCCAGGTGAGCGGCCAGCCGCGCACTGTATGTGCTGGAGCCCAGGAGCCAGACCGGCACTTCCGATCCTTCGCCGGGGATGGCCCGCACCCGCGCTTCGGCCTGCCGCGGGCCGAGGTACTGCAGCAGTTCCACCACGTCGTTGGGAAAATCGTCGGGACCGCTGTTCAGGCTGCGGCGCAGGGCATGAGAGGTTACGGGGTCGGTGCCCGGCGCCCGGCCCAGTCCCAGGTCGATACGGCCGGGGTACAGCGCCGCCAGCGTACCGAACTGCTCGGCTACAATCAGCGGAGCGTGGTTGGGCAGCATGATGCCACCCGCACCGATGCGCAGCGTGCGGGTGCCTTCGGCCACGTAGCCGATAAGCACGGCCGTGGCGGCAGAGGCCACGCTTTCCATGTTGTGGTGCTCGGCAAACCAGTAGCGGGTAAAGCCCAGGCCTTCGACGTGCTGGGCCAGGGCCCGGCTGCGGTGAAAAGCCCCGGCGGCCGAATCGCCTTCCACGATAGTGGCCAGGTCCAGCACCGACACCGGGATGCGGCTCAATTGGGAATGATGGGGTTGCAGGTCCATACGTTTGATCATTTAATCCGTGCAGCGGAATGACTGCCGTTCTCTATAACACAAAAGTACCGCCAAAGGAAGGAGGGAGCAGTTGATCAGTTGATCCGTTTACAGGTTCACGGGTTCACGAGTTTACAGGTTTACAAGTTGACAGGTTAATCTGTTTCCAACTGGATAGAACAGAACTGCCAATGTAGGCAGGATGAATAGGTCCGGGGGAAGAAATGCCGGCATCCTGAAACCCGTCTTTCTTCGCACTTAATTCGCCCTTTGTTCGGATGTACTGCGCATTTATTCGTTTTAGTGCGCTTTTGATCCGAACGAGGTACGAAGGAACCCCGGAACAAGGTGCCTTGCATCCGCCTGCCTCGCGGATCCCCTGCAGGAACGTCCCGGAGGTCTTTTAGACTTGAGCATTGATTATTGATTATTGAATATTTCTCTCTTCCTTATCAACCTTTCAACTGATCAACTGCTCAACCCCAAATTGAGCCATTTCCTAAAGAAATGTTAAAGGCCCCAAACCTACCCAACCCTTTTCCGACGGCGGCAGGTATTGCTGTTATACCGGGCATAAAATCCGGCAAAACCAAAACAGTATGAGACCGCAGTTCATTATGAAAGCAGCCAACGTCAGCCTCCTTACCTTCCTGTTCCTTCTGTCCCTGGGCCTTTTTTCCTGCAACAAGAAGGATATTTTCGAACCGAAGCCGAACCCCGGAACGGGTGGTAACCCGGGCGGCAAGCCGGCCGATTCCGTTTACTTCAACTTTGCCGTGGACACCAGCCTGGTGGGCGCCCCCTACCACTCCAGCAGCCTGACCGCTGAGGTCAGCGTGGCCAACATGGCCGGCGATACGGTGATCCGGGAAGCCCTGCTCACCCTCGACCTCTCCGGCCGCGTGAAAACAAGCTACCTCCGCCTGCCGGCCGGCAATTATAAAATCACGTCCTTCCGGATGGTACATGGCGGCGTATATACCCGTTTTGCCACCCCCCGGGCCGGCTCGGTAAAGGCCGCCGGTGTAGATGCACCCCTGGCCAAACCGTTTACCCTGGAAAAAGGCAAGCTGAATGAAGTGCCCGTAGAAGTGCTTCCGGTACGGGAAGGAGAAAAGCCCGCGCTGTTCGGCTACCACTCCGGTGCCTTTGACCTGGGACAGGAAGATGCCAGTCCTTATTTCAAGATCCGGATGAAGGCCGTGCTCCAGGTTGGAGAAGTGCTGTACGACAGCATACCGGCCACCCTGCGCCTGACCACCTGGGATGCCAGGGGCGAAATGACCACTGCCTTTGTGGGCCTGAAAGCCGGTGCCAATGAGCTCACCCTGCCGAAAGCAACCAGGAAG
>DATAGL010000425.1:0-2833 GCA_036263755.1 Chitinophagaceae bacterium
CGTATCGAGTCCGGGATTGCGGGCCGTCACCTGGTTGACCAGCGGAGTCAGGTCGACACGGGCCACCACTTCTCCTGTTTCGGCATTGATCTTCAGCAGGTGATTGTACATCCATTGGTTGGCATACAGAAAGCCATTGATGAATTCCAGCTCGTTGATATTGGAAACAAGGTTCCCGTTTTCGGTTACGCTCTGGGAGCGGAGCATCCGGAACGTGGACGGTTCGTAAAAATAAAGGTTGCTGGTGCCGTCGGAAACGATCAGGTCTTTGCCGTTGTGAGTGATGCCCCAGCCTTCGGTCTGAATGGGGTATTCGCGTATTTTCTTGAAATCCTTTGCCGTATATACCAGTACTTTTTTCTCCTGCCAGGTCAGCTGGTACAGCGTATCGTTCAGCACCGTAATGCCTTCGCCGAAAAAGGCGGAATCCAGCTTTACCTCACGGACGGGCCGGCCGGTTTTCAGCTCCACCTGCAGGAGCCGGGACTTGCCGTGCATGCCCGTACCTTCCAGCAGGGCGCCGTTATACACCACCAGGCCCTGAGTAAAAGAGGCCGTATCGTGCGGGTGGGAGGCCACCACGCTGGCGCTTACGGTAGGAGCCGCGTCGGCAGCCGTTCCATTGTCGCTGGCAGCATCGGGACCATTACAACCGGCTGCCAGCAGGGCGCCGGCAAAAAGAACTGTATTCAGCAGGGAGTTCATGGCGGCAAAAATAAGAAAGGGGTTTGATGCGGGATGTTAAACTGATTTATTAAAGTACATCAGGAATCAGGAATCAGGAATTGGGAATTTGGAATTTGGAATTTGTTGATCGGTTGACTGGGTTGACGGAGTTGATCAGGCCCTTATCGCTCCTTTTCTCCTTAGCTCGGCGCGAAATTCTCCCGGAGAACAGGGTGAAGGAAGCTTGTGCAAACCGGGAAAAGAAGGAAGAGGCGCAAGCATTTTTTAATGCGGACCCGACTGCTATTTTGAATTGTGAATTTGATTTGTATATTTGATCCTGCTTCGCCCCGTATCCTTACAAAGATCCCCTCTAAATCCACTTCATTTTATTTCTGCTCCAATTCCTGCGAAGGCATCGCCATCCAATTCTTACGCCCTTTTCCAATATCGGTTCAAAAACATATAACATTCCATACCCCTATGTTCCCGCTTAACCCCTGGAACTATGAGGACATTTTTCACCGGATTGTTTCTGGTAACCGTATTAGCCCTTTCCGCGCAAAAGAACGACTGCGCTACCCATATGTATACCCGGGCCCTCCAGGCTTCGGGTGCCGAACAATCGCTGCGGCTCCGCTCGGCGGAAGCATTCGTGCAGCAAAAGCTCAACCCCAATCCCTTACAGCAGCTGACCACCTATACAGGCAGTGAAGTGCAGGAGCGCCTCATCCGCATTCCCGTTGTTGTACATATCCTGTACAACAACGAGGCGCAGAACCTGAGCGAGGAGCGCGTGCGCATACAGATCGAAGCCCTGAACCGCGACTTCCGCCGCCGGAATGCGGATACCGGTAAAACCCCGGAGCGTTTCCGCCCTTTTGCAGCCGATGTGGAAATTGAATTCGTGCTGGCTACTGCCGATCCGAAAGGCCGGCCGACCAACGGCATCCTCCGCAAGTATACTGCCCGAACCTTTTTTGACCTCGACGATAAGATCAAGTTCAGCGCCCAGGGCGGCGATGATGCCTGGGACCCGCTGTCGTACCTCAACATCTGGGTAGGCAATACGCGCCGCACGCTCGGCTATGCCAGCCCGGTAGGAACGGAGCGCGCCAGAGACGGCATTGTGCTCAACACTTCCGTATTCGGACTGAACAACGGCAGTGCCACCGGCAAGAGCCGCACCGGGGTGCATGAAGCGGGCCACTGGCTGGGCCTGAAGCATATCTGGGGGGATGAGGACTGCGGTGATGACGGCGTCAGCGATACGCCCCCGCAATCCACCTTCAACACGGGATGTCCGTCCGGCATTAAAATAACCTGCGGCAACGGTCCGCTCGGCGACATGTATATGAACTACATGGACTTTACCGACGACGGCTGCATGAACCTTTTTACCAACGGACAGAAGGACCGGATGCGGGCGCATTTCAGCCCCGGCGGCTTCCGGCACGCGCTGCTTTCCAGCCGCGGACTGGATGTTCCCTGGACCGAAGAAGCGCCCGAAGAGGAAGGTAGCCCTTCCGCACCGGTGGCCCTTTATCCCAACCCGGCTGATGCCGAAGTGTTTGTGGATCTGAAATCGGATGGCTGGGGCGGTAGTGAGCTGCGGATTGTAGGGCTCAACGGAGTGGAAGTACGCCGCATCAAGGTAACGGCCGTCGTGCAAAAGATCTCGCTGACGGGTCTGCCCGCGGGGCTTTACGTGGTGCAGGGAACGAACGGGAAGGAGCGGATCAGCCTCAAACTGGTCAAGCAGTAACGTGTAGCCCCCCGGTGCATTTATTGCGGTACGCAAAGAGAAATCAGCGCATCTGCCGGGCGATCTTTTCGCCGACCACCGGGGCCAGGGCCACGCCCATACCGCTCATGCGCACGGCGCAGAAAACACCCGGCTCTATTTCACTCATGATCGGCATCTTTTCACTGCCCATTGCCATAATGCCCGACCAGCGGTGCTCAATGGTATATTGTCCCCGGTACTCCGGCAGGATGCAGGTGTCCAGGAACCGCTCCAGCTCCGACTGGATGTTTTCCGTAGTGGTCATTTCATGTGTCCGCTCGGCTTCGAAGGCCGAGTTCCGGGCCCCGCCCAATAATACCCGGTTTCCCAGGTTCCGGAAATAATAAAACCCTTCGTCGTAATGAAAGGTGCCTTTCCAGG
>DATAGL010000426.1:0-2381 GCA_036263755.1 Chitinophagaceae bacterium
CCGCAACGAAAAAGGTGAGCCGGCACTGGCCGTCCGCGACGAACGGCTGGAGGCGCAGTTCCTGGAGGAGGTCATCGGGCAGCACCCGCACTTCGAGGAGCAGCGCTCCGGCGACCTGCCTTACTTTTACCTGCATAAGGACCGCTTTCTGGAGGAGGACTGGTACCTCGATGCCTGTGCCGCCTGGAGAGAATCGGGTATCGTGCTGCAGGGCTTTACTTCGATCCGCGGACCCCGGCGCAGTACCTATAAGGCTGCCGTATCCGTGCGCGTGGCCGCCCAGGCCGACTGGTTCCAGACCCGCATCGAAGCCCGGTTCGGCCCTGCCAGGGCTTCGCTGAAAGACCTGCGCCAGGCCGTGCTGCGGCGCAGCCGCTATGTGCTGCTCGATGACGGTACCGAAGGTGTTCTGCCCGGGGAATGGATCGACCGGCTGGCCGCCTTCTTCCGCCTGTCGGAGGTGAAGGCCGAGCTGTTGCGCACCCGCAAAATTCATTATGATGCACTCCGGGAGCTTTGTCCCCCGGAGGCGCTGGACGAAAGCGCCCGTGCGGAAATGGACCGGTACCGGACGGCACTGGCGCCCTATGCCACCCTGCCGGAAGTGCCGCTGCCGCCCGGGCTGAAGGCCACCCTGCGGCATTACCAGTGGCAGGGCCTCAACTGGCTGGCCCTGCTGGACCGCCTCGGCTTCGGCGGCTGCCTGGCCGATGATATGGGACTGGGCAAAACGGTGCAGGTACTGGCCTTCCTGCTGCACCTGCGGGCGAAAGGAACCGGGCGGGCCAGCCTGCTGGTAGTGCCTGCCTCGCTGCTGTTCAACTGGGCGGCAGAGATCGGGAAATTTGCACCTTCCTTACGGTACCTGCAGCATCACGGCAGCGGCCGGTCCCGCGATACCGGCGGATTCGGGGGCTGTGAGCTGGTGATCACCACGTATGGAACACTGGTGGCCGACAGCGCCCTGCTGCGCCGCTACCCCTGGCACTATGTATTTCTCGACGAGGCCCAGGAGATCAAGAACCCGGGCGGACTGCGCTATGCCGCCGCCGCTGCCCTTCCTTCGGACAACCGGATCGTGATCACCGGAACCCCGGTGGAGAATTACTCCTTCGACCTGTACAGCCAGCTCTCCTTTGCCTGCCCCGGCCTCTTTCCTTCGCGCCAGGAATTCCGCGACCTGTATGCCATCCCGATCGATAAATTCAAGAACAGCAAACGGGCAGCGGAGCTCCGCGAAAAAGTGCGGCCTTTCATACTCCGGCGGACGAAGAACGAAGTAGCGCCCGAACTGCCTGATAAAACCGAGATCGTGCTCCGCTGCCCGATGGGCGATGCACAGGCTGCCGTGTACGAGGCGGCCGCCCAGGAAATACGCGATTACCTTGCCGGTATCCGCCCGGAAGAGTGGGAGCGCAGCCGCCTGCATGTACTCAAAAGCCTGACCCGGCTCCGCCAGATCTGCAATGCGCCGGCGCTGCTGCCGGAAAGCCCCGCCGGCGCCGGGTCGGCCAAGATCGAGCGTCTGCTGGAGCAGGTGCGGAACAAAGCCCCCCGGCATAAAATCCTCGTCTTCTCCCAGTTCGTGTCCATGCTCGATCTCATCGGCACCGCCCTGCAGGAAGCCGGTATCCGGTATGAACGGCTCACCGGCAGCACCCGCGACCGGGGCGGGGCCGTTGAGCGGTTCCAGTCCGACGAGGCCGTGCGGGTCTTTCTAATTTCCCTCAAAGCCGGCGGCACCGGCCTGAACCTGACCCGCGCTGACTATGTGTACCTGGTGGACCCCTGGTGGAACCCGGCCGTTGAGCAGCAGGCCATCGACCGCAGCCACCGCATCGGCCAGGAGGCCCGGGTAGTGGCGGCCCGCCTTATTACCCCCGGCACGGTGGAGGAAAAGATCCTCCTCCTCCAGCAATCCAAAAAAGAACTTTCCGAAGGACTGATCCGGCCGGGAACAGGGTTGTTGCAGGGGCTGAGCCGGGAGGAATGGGTGGGGCTTATTTGAAGTTTAAGGTTTGTGGTTTAAGGTTTAAGCGTTAAGGTTTACTTGTTCACGGGTTCACAAGTTGGTTGGCATGTATTCCTGTTTGTTTGCAGTTTGCGTGTTGGCGGTAGGGCGATGTAGGAAATGGGAGAAAGCTGGCAAGCTTACCTGTACTGGGTTTGTTGTTATAACCAAAAAACCAAGTCTTGCCTTTTCATTGCGTGTTTGCCAGTTGTAACTTATCAACTGTTCAACAGATCAACTGTTCAACTTCACCTGCAGGATAAAAACCCTCACTACCGGGTATTTCACATCTCGAATCCGCACCCTATATTGAGGGCTTTCTGTAAGCCAAAATAACTGTGCAGCCCTCCGCACTCCGGTCGCGGAAACG
>DATAGL010000427.1:0-6586 GCA_036263755.1 Chitinophagaceae bacterium
CTAAAATCGGTCACCGCTTCAGCCGGGAGCGCACCGTATCCAGCGCCAGCTGGCGGAGGTCGGGGTGGCCTTTACGGAGGCGCTCCAGCAGTTCCAGAGCTTCGCGCAGGTAGCGGGTGGCGAAAGCCGGATCCTGGTCGGCGATCTCAAGGCTGTTGTCCAGGATATCGGCATACTTGATGGTATGGGCTTCGGGGCTGGCCCGAACGAGCCGGTCCCCTTCGCGCAGCTTGCGCTTGCGCCGGTTCCAGTAGGGGTAGGCGGCTTTCACGTACACATCGGTGAGCTCCACCGTGAGCTGCAGGGTACGCTGTGCGTCGGCGTTCGGCATGACCGTAACCAGGAAAGCCTGCAGCCCTTCTGCGGTTTCCGGAGTGTCTTCCAGCACGTCGTGCAGCAGGGCGGCCGCCAGTACCGGCTGCTCGCTGGTGTAGCGGCTGCAGCATTCCATGACCCGGACGGGGTGCACGATATAGCGCTCGGGCGTATATTTCCGCATCTGCGTCCCGTGCGCCCGGTCGGCCCAGTCGCGCACCTGCCTTAAAACGAGGTCCCAGTCCGTTTTTTCCATTCCTGCCGGTTTGAAGTCTTACCTTCCAATTCAGTACCGGAAATCCTGTGCACGGAATTTGCACCGTGCAGGCAGTGGTCACGAAACCCCTCCCTAATGTTCATGAGCCAGATTGTTACCCTGACGCTGAATCCCTGTATCGATGCAGGCACTACCATAGAAGGTTTGGTTCCCGAAAAAAAGCTGCGCTGTTCCCCGCCGGTATTTGAGCCGGGCGGCGGTGGGATCAACGTGTCGCGGGTGCTGCGGCGCCTGGGCGGACGAACCGTGGCCGTGTACCCTGCCGGGGGGCATACGGGGAATTTTCTCCAGGAGCTGGTGGGGAAGGAGGGCCTCGATGCCATCGTCGTGCCTGCGGAGGGGTCGACCCGGGAGAACCTCATTGTGCTGGACGGCGGCACTAACCAGCAGTACCGGTTTGGCATGCCCGGGCCGGCGCTTTCCGAAAAGGAATGGCAGGCCTGCCTTGATGCAGTGGCCAGCGTTCCGGAGGCCGGTTATATTGTAGCCAGCGGCAGCCTGCCTGAGGGGGTCCCGCTGGACATTTTTGCGCGGCTGGCCCGGACCGCCCGCCGGCAGGGTGCCCGCCTGATCGTGGATACTTCCGGCGAGGCCCTCAGGGCGGCCGTGGAAGAAGGGGTGTACCTGCTGAAGCCCAACCTGGCGGAGCTCAGTGCGCTGGCGGGCGTTTCCGAACTGGCCGAGGAAGAGATCGATGAGGCGGCCCGGGCCATCATTGGTAAAGGGCACTGCGAAGCCGTGGTGGTTTCAGTAGGAGCGGGGGGCGCCCGGCTGATCACGGAAAACGATCACTTCCCTGTGGCCGCCCCGGTGGTGCGCCGCCGCAGCACCGTTGGTGCCGGCGACAGTATGGTAGCCGGCATGGTCTATTGCCACAGCACCACAGGCGACCTGCGCTCGGCCGTACAGTACGGTGTGGCCTGCGGCACGGCGGCTACCATGAACCCGGGAACGGAGCTATGCCATAAGGAAGATGTGGAGCGGCTGTTCCAGCTCATCCGGAAATAAGGCGCCGGCATTGGGAATGGTTTGGATACCGATCGGGTGGTTGGAAGAAAATGAGCAATATTCAATACTCAATATTCAAGGTTCAGGGCTGATGCGCGCCAGGAGCTTTTTTCTTGTTCTGCAATAAGCATACGATCCAGTAAACACCTAACGCCAAACCACAAACCACAAACCACAAACCTCAAACCTTCACCATTCCCCTTACTTTCTCCAGGTCTTTCTTCATCGCTTCAAACACGGCCGTTTCGGGGATGGTGATCTGCTTTGCACCGTTTTCGGCTCCACCCAGCGCGTATTCGTAATGAATACTGACCGGTCCCCGGAAGCCATAGCCGTTGAGCAGGTTCATGTATTTTGAAAAATCCACCATGCCTTCCCCTACGGGACAGTTTTCTTCTTTCCACCGGTCCGCCTTCCGGGCCCAGCGGAAATCCTTGAAGTTGATCGTCCGGATGTGGTCTTTCAGCAGGCCGAGGCCGATGGGCCAGGAGTTGGCCCCTTCCACGGTGGCGTGGCGGATATCATACTGGCAGCCGACCCATTGCGGATCGATGCGCTGCAGGGCCATCCAGAGGTCAAGCGCGGTGGCACCAAAGCTTTCGCCGGCGTGGTTCTGGTAGTCGCCGTGGATCCGGTACCGCTGATTCAATACGGCCAGTCCCTCGAACTGCCGCGTAAAGGTGTCGATGTTCTGCTGGAAGGTCTTCCCCTTGTCGTAAGAGAACCAGCCCAGGCGGTAGTAGGGGATGCCCAGCCCGCCGGCCGTTTTCAGGATGGCTTCGGTGTGCGGCTCCGATGCCTGCTGGATCGCCGTGGTGATCATGTATACGTTCAGTCCTGCCTTCCGGACCGCATCCACCGCTTTCGGCAGGTCTTCGGCCACCCGTTCGGGAAGCACATGACCGGCGGGGCGCACGGTAAGGTCCACCCCGTCGAAGCCCATACGGGCCGCTGCTTCCGCCAGGCGCGGATAATCGAGGAAGTGCAGGTTCTTGGAGAAGACCGATACCGGTCGCGGAGAGGGGTCCGGCGGGGTGGGGAAGGAATGTGCCGGCTTTGCGAGGGCGGGTAATCCCAGTCCCAGGCCGGCTGCCGTGATCGCGGTCTGCCTGATAAAAGACCTTCGGTTCGTATCCATACCGGAAGTTACAGAAAAGCCGCATCCGGTACGTTCCTGCGGTTGCAGGTGATCCGGGTTGCAGAATTGGGGCTGCGCTTTGCCAAAAGGGTCTGCACCTAGGATGCCTGGGAAGCATAAGCCCGGCAACTGAAGGCCGGCTGCATGGTGACCTGCATTCCGTTGAGGCTTCCTTCCTCGTACCTAACTCTGGGTATTTTCCGGTGGCCCTTGACCGGCCCCGGCAATTAGTCTACTTTAGCGCCCTTTGGGGCCAGCCCCTGCAACCACCACCGAACTGTTTATGATCCTGATCCGTACCGTACTTCCTTCCCGGAAAGGTTTTGCCCTGGCGTTATGCCTCCTTTTCGCTACGTTTTCCGTTTTCGGTCAAAAGCTGGACCCGGGCGGTACTATTAAAATCTGCCCCGGGGAAAATACTACGCTTAAAGTGACCGGTGTAACGGGCTCGCCGGACTATGCCTGGGAGAAGTCGGTGGATGGCGGGACCAGTTTTCAACCGGTAGCCGGGCAAACACAAGCTTCCCTCACCACCAAAGAAACCGGGAAGTACAGGGTCAAGATCAGTGGAGCCGGGAACCGGGACTATTCGGATACGGCCGATGTGGTACTCGCCGCAGTACCGGTTGCAGATTTCTCGTTCAATGCAACCGATCAATGCAGCAGTACGCCCGTTTCCTTTTCCAATTCTTCCACGGGCAGCGGGCTGAAATATGCCTGGAATTTCGGCGACACGAAATCCGGAGCGGCCAATTCATCTGCAGCCAAAGATCCTGTACATCGATTTATAGGAACGAACGGGAACAGCAACCAAAGTTTTGATGTACAGTTGACTGTAACCAACAGTGAGGGTTGCTCCGTGACGAAAGAAAAAGTGGTTACCCTGAAAAGGCAACCGGATACAACGCTGAGCGGTACGGGAAAGACGGAATATGACGGCAAACCCTTCTTTACACAATGCAATGCCGTAGCGTCAGATTTTACTTTTTACAATGATTCGAAATCCGCAAATACATCATATACAATTAAGTGGGGCGATGGAACCCCTGATTTCACCACAACATCATTTACAGAAGTGGATCATCAGTACCCGGTAGGGATGCACACCATGCGTTTCATCGTTACAGGCCAAAATGGCTGTAAGGACACAGGAGTATATTATGTATTTGTAGGAAGCAACCCGGCGGTAGGTCTGGGAAACCCCGGTAACACTTCCATCTGCACCGGAACAACGTTGAAATTTCCCATCAATACAACGGATAACAACCCTCCGGGAACCAGCTATTCCATATGGTTCAATGACAACACTTCTACAATAACGCTTCCCCATCCGGCACCTGCAGAAATCAGTCACCGCTTTGACATTACTTCCTGCGGAACCCTCAGCGGAACCTTTCATAATTCCTTCTCAGCAAATATTCAGGCCTCCAACCCCTGCGGTATTTCCGCCGCTTCCGTAGCACCCATTTATGTTTCGCAGAAACCAAATGCGGCATTTGCCATTTCTCCAGAGGACACATTTTGCGTCAATACGAACGTTACGCTGTCCAATACCAGTATTGCCTCTTCCACCGTTAGTACAACCGGCGTTTGCAGTAACGGAAAAGTAGTTTGGAAAATCAGTCCGGCTACGGGTTGGACTCTTTCCAGTGGTGAACTGGGCAATGACCGAAACAAGCCGGGCGACCCATCCAGCTGGCAGGCCGGAAGTGAATCCTTAGACCTCGTATTCAGTCAGCCCGGGAAGTATAAGATTACCCTGCTAACCGGAGGAAATGCTCTTTGCGGTTCAGCTACCGTTGAAAAGGAAATCTGCGTGAACCCCCAGCCGGTTGCCGATTTTGACCTGGATAAAATCAGTGGCTGCGGTCCCCTGAAGGTTAAGGCGGCAAACAAAAGCAATACTCCTACCTGCGGGAACAACACGTACCAGTGGACGGTAACCTATGCCAACAGCAACGGTTGCCTGCCCAATACTTCCGGGTATACCTACACCTCCGGCACTTCAGCTTCTTCGGCCAACCCTGAATTCAACTTCACCAACCCCGGGGTCTACACCATCGGACTCAGGGTGATCGGACCGGGCGGTACCTGTCAATCCGCTGTTGTGACGAAACAGGTAACGGTCAAGGCCAAACCCAATGTGGCCATTGCAGCGCTTTCCGACATCTGTCAGAACAGCAGCATACGGCCGTCCGCTTCCATATACGATTGTTATTCCGCAACGCCGTCCACATACGAATGGACTTTCCCCACGGGTCAGCCGGCTACCGCCAGCGCCGCAGATCCGGGCTTAGTCCTGTTCTCCACTGCGGGTACACATACCATCACCCTCAAAGTGACCAACGAATGCGGCACTACCACCGCCACGCGGACTGTTACAGTAAAGCCTTCTCCCTTTGCGGTTGCACCTGCCAATAAGGAATTGTGCGCCGGTACGGCCTCCGGAAACCTGAACTTCAGCAGTGCTACTCCAGGAGCTACCTATTCCTGGACCAACAGCCAGACTTCCATCGGGCTGGCTGCCCAGGGCGAGGGAAACATCAATTCATTTCCGGCGGTAAATACCACCGGCAACCCGGTTACAGCTACGATCACGGTTACGGCTTCGCTGAATGGCTGCAGCGGGCCCTCTGCCGCTTTCACCATCAAAGTGAACCCGGTCCCTGCAGCCCCGGCAACCGCCTCCCTGACCTACTGCCAGAACGAGGTTGCCCCGGCCCTGACGGCCACGGCCGCCGCCGGCCACCAGCTGCTCTGGTATACGGCTGCCACCGGCGGTACCGGCAGCACTACGGCCCCTACGCCTTCCACGGCGACACCGCAGACCCTGATCTACCATGTGAGCCAGAAAGATCCCGTCACCGGCTGCGAAAGCGAACGCCGTTCCCTGACGGTCCTGGTGAAACCCAGCCCGAAAATTCTTACCGGCACGGCCAGCAATACCACCCAGTGCGGGACCTCCACCGGGTCGATCTCACTGAGCGGACTGACCACCGGCACCTCCTATACCGTTTCCTATACGGTCGGCGGCAGCGTGGTCACCCAAACCCTTGCCGCCGGGGCGAACGGTGTGCTGCAGATTACCGGCCTGAAGGCAGGCACTTACTCCAACATCTTCGTGACGCTGAACGATTGCCCTTCCAATGCCATAGGACCGCTCACCCTTTCCGATCCGAACCCGCCGGTGGCACCTACGGTAACCGGTGCCACTACGCTCTGCTCGGGCAGTACCCTTACGCTGAATGCAGCTACTGCTTCAGCCGGGAGCGTTACGTATAACTGGTCCGGACCGAACAACTTCAGTGCCTCCGGAGCTTCCATGAACATCGGCAGTATACCGGTGAATGCTTCCGGCACCTACAGCGTGACCGCCACCATTGCCGGCTGTACTTCCCCGGCCGGCACGGTACAGGTGACCGTAAACCCCACGCCGGTACCCCCGGTGATCACCCACCCTGGCCTTATTTGCTCGGGCACCGCCCTTAACCTGAAGGCGGCCACCAGCACGGCCGGTGCCGTTAGCTACTCCTGGAAAGGGCCGGGCACCTTTAGCTCCACGGAACAGAACCCGGTCATCAACAATGCTTCGGCCGCCGCTTCCGGTACCTATACGGTCCGGGCCACCCTGGGTTCGTGCTGGTCGGAAAGCACCACCGATATAACCGTCAATCCCACGCCCACCATTGCCAAAGGCGTTCCGGTGCACCCGGCCGCCTGCGGACAGGCCAGCGGTTCCATAACCCTGGAAGGACTGACGGCCGGCAAAACCTACCAGGTAACGTATAAGGAAAACGGAGCCGACCGCAGTACTTCGCTTCCGGCCGACGGCAACGGGAAGCTGACGA
>DATAGL010000428.1:0-2917 GCA_036263755.1 Chitinophagaceae bacterium
GCAGCTTGTGGCTTGAAGCTTACCTCTACTCCCCCCAGATCGCATCTTCCCCCTTCAGCCACTTCCGGACAAGATCCGTGGTAACCGATTTGGGACGTTCAATGGGGAAGCCGAGGGCCCGGTCCCAGCAGAGGGAAGCCAGCACGCCCAGGGCGCGGGAGACGCCGAAAAGCACGGTATAAAACTCGTATTCCACCATGCCGTAATGCACGAGCAGGGCGCCGCTGTGGGCATCCACGTTCGGCCAGGGGTTCTTGATCTTGCCCAGTCCCTGCAGGATCGGCGGCACGGCCTCATAAATGTTCCAGACGGTCTGCACCAGCGGATCGTTGGGCATATGCTTCCGGCCAAACTCCATCTGGGCAGTGAAGCGGGGGTCGGTCTTGCGCAGCACGGCATGGCCGTAGCCCGGAACCACCTTTCCCTGGCTGAGGGTTTTTTGCACATAGGCCCCGATCTGCTCCTGGGTGGGCAGTTCGGTACCCAGTTCTTCCCGCATTTCGAAAATCCACTTGATCACTTCCTGGTTGGCTAGGCCGTGCAGGGGGCCTGCCAGGCCGTTCATGCCGGCGGCAAAGCTCAGGTACGGATCGCTCAGCGCCGAGCCCACCAGGTGGGTCGTGTGCGCCGATACGTTACCGCCTTCGTGGTCGGCATGAATGGTCATATAAAGGCGCATAAGCTCAAAGAAGCCCTCATCTTCGTAACCCAGCATATGGGCAAAGTTCCCGGCCCAGTCGAGCAGTCCGTTGGGCTGGATGTGCTCCCCGTTGCGGTATTTCCGGCGGTAGATATAGGCGGCCACGCGGGGCAGGCGGGCAATGAGGTCCATCGTATCGTCGAACACCGCGTCCCAGTATTCCTTCTTGTTCATGCCGGCGGCATAACGCTTGGCGAACTGGCTTTCGGTCTGCAGGGCCATCACCGCCACCACGAACTGGGTCATGGGGTGGGTGGACACGGGCAGGGCTTCGATGGTGGCAAACACATGGTTGGGCACGTGGCTGCGGCGCTGCCAGACGGAAGTGACGTGCTGTACGTCTTCATCCGTGGGCAGCTCCCCTACCAGCATGAGGTAGAACAGTCCTTCCGGCAGCGGCTCGGTGCCGCCTTCGGCCTTGGGCAGGCTTTTCTGCAGTTCGGGAATGCTGTACCCCCGGAAGCGGATGCCTTCCTGGGCGTCGAGCAGGGAGGTTTCCGACACCAGGCCGGTAATGCCGCGCATGCCCTGGAAGACCTGCGAGAGCTGTACTTCCCCGATCACCTTGTTGCCGTGCTCCTTGAGCAGGTCCTTAATTTCCACCGCTACCTTGTCTGCCTTTTCCTTGAACCGTTCTTTGATAACGCCCATGTGTACTATTTTAATAATGAGAAGGGGTTGATTTTAAGAGCCCTAAAGTTATAGCATGGCGCCCGGCACAGCAAAAAATTAGGGTCTTATGTTCCAACAAGCGGCGGGCGGTTTGGTTGAACCAGGCTTGATCCAATGAACTGCATCTTCAACTGTTTACCAGTTTACAAGTTCACAAGTTTACCGGTTTAGCCTGTTTATTACTGTAAGGTTGCCGGAATATAATAGCGGATACCTACTAACCTAAATCAGGCAAGCACGCCAACTTGTGAACTGGTAAACATGTAAACTGGTAAACAGTTAAATGGATCGGCTCTCTTATTTCGGCGCCTTCCGGTACAGGTAAAACGCCACCACCAGGAAGACGAGGTTCGGGATCCAGGCGGCCAGCACGGGCGGCAGGTTGCCCTTGACGGAGAAGACCGTGGAGAAGCGGTCGGAAATAATGAACAGGGCCGCAATGCCGATGCCGATGGCCAGGTGCAGGCCGCTGCCGCCGCGGGTTTTACGCCCGGCCACGATGGCCCCGATGAGGGTCAGCAGCAGCACGGTGAACGGGGTGGCGGAGCGCCGGTGCCGTTCCACTTTCAGGGTATTGAGGCCCTCGGTGCCCCGCAGTTCTTCCAGGCGGATGTACTCCACGAGCTCGGGAGTGGTTAGCTTGTCTTTGAGGTATTCGTCCTTGCGCAGGTCCAGCGGCCGCAGGTTCAGGTTGATGTTCATGGTGGGGATCATCCGCACGGTTTCGCCCATGCTGTCGATCTTCCGTTCCATGGCATTGGTGAGCTTCCAGTTGTTTTTGGCCGTATCCCACTGGATCACTTCCGCCCGGAGGTTATAATAAACTTTATTGTTCCGCAGCCGCTCCAGGAAAAACGTGTTCGAAGAGCGCGACATCGTATCATAGTATTTGATCCCGATATAGGTATTGGTGTCCACCCGCAGGTAAAAACAATTGGTACACATAGGCATCCGGCCGGAAGAAGATATGCTGTTATCGAGGTAGCGGGCCGAAAAGGTGGAACGGATCTCGTTGGCTTTGGGGATGCCGTAGCGGTTGGCAAACCAGAGGCCCGCGGCGAAGGCAATGCCGCCGATGAGGTAAGGCTGCAGCCAGCGGCGGAACGTGATACCGGAAGCGAGGATGGCGATCACCTCGGACCGCAGCGCCATCTTGCTGGTAAAAAAGATCACGGCAATAAATACGAACAGGGGGTACAGCAGCCCCCAGATCCAGGGCACGAAACCCGTGTAATACTGGGTGATGATCTGCGTGGTGCTCAGGCCTGTCTTCACGAAGTCGTCCGTCTTCTCGCTGCTGTCCACCGCCACCGCTATGGCCGTGAACATCAGCATGCAGAAGAAAAAGGTGCTGAAAAACTTCTTTAATATATACCAGTCCAGCTTCGTGATCATCGGCGCTAAGAAAATGATTTTATTGCAAAGTGTTTCATAAAGGGAAAGGGGGTTTAAGGTTTAAAGTTTAAGAGTTTACAGGTTCACGGGTTTACGAGTTGGCTATATGGAGCAGACTTTCCAACCTTAAACTTTAAACCTTAAACCGCT
>DATAGL010000429.1:0-1594 GCA_036263755.1 Chitinophagaceae bacterium
GCGCAAATTGATTGACAATTGACGGACGTACATCGTACATCACATACCGTACATCTGCACATCCGCACATTTGCCTATCTGCACATTCACCTCCTCTCTCATTCACCTACAGATTCACCCATTCACCCATTGACCTATTCACTTCACTGCAGCTTGATCTTCTCCAGCACGTAGCTGCCGATCTTTTTTCCCTGCATGTTGCCGGCATCCACACCCGTCCGGTAGTGAATACCTCCGTATACCCGGCTGATGGAAGCTTCCAGGGCGGCATCGTGGAAGGAAGGAAAGCGGCGCTTCATGCCGATGTATTCAAAATCGCTCGTGTCTTCGAATGCAAATTTTTCCCCGAACCGCTGGGTCAGCACGGTTGCCGCTGCAGCGGAAATACCACTGTGCCCTGAAGTGTATTCCGGGAACGGGGGCGTTTGCAGCAGGGGCGTCCAGTTCCGGTCGATCAGCTCGTTAATGACCGTAATGGGGCGAACCACATTAGTGCGGTATTTTTCCGCCCAGCAGGCAATGAACGTATCGAAAATAACGGTAGCCGTCAGCACATAGGTCTGGGCTGCCTGTAACGGGTCCAGTCCTTTCTGGCGGCAGGCGATGGTGGTTATGCCGATCCAGTGCCCGACAGGAGTGATCTTTTTGTTGGCATAAGTGGTATGACCGGCATGCTCCAGCACAAAGGGATTATCGTCCCAGTACTTGGCGATCTCCCGCTGTTCCGGTGTCAGGTTCTTGCCAATGGTATATACTTCGCTGGCTACGCGGAAGAAATCACTGGTCGTATCGGTGCTGTAGGCAGGCGGGGGCGGGCAACGGAACTGGGCTGCCGAATCAATGGCCAGCGGCTGAATTCGCTCCCACCAGGGTTCGGCGCCATCCATGTAATCGGGCGGCGTAGGACGCCAGAGCCCCGGCTGGTTGGAACCAAGGAACTTGGCCATGCCACGCGTTTCCTTGTAAAAATCCTTGGTGGTCCGCTCCAGCACCTTCTGGCCCACCGCTTCGCCGAAGGCAAGGGAACGCTGGTAGGTGTCTTCCTCCATCAGGGAGGCAAACTGGTCGTATAGTTTTTTCTGGTAGTTGACCAGTGTATCGCGGGAGAAGGTCACCTTTTCCGCTACCGTGAACAGGGCTTTGGTGGCAGCCAGCAGGTAGTTATACTCTTTTCCGCTCTCGGGCTGGGGCATGGCCGCAAATCCGTTCAGCTGGGCAGCAATGGAAGGCGCCTGGCCAGGATTATGGTGGCGCAAAGCTTCATAAGCAGCCAGTGAAGTATAGGCGTAGATCCGGCTGGCGACCGGAGGCGAAAACACGTCGTGAATGATCACGCGGGTAACCTGGTCCATATTCCGGTGCACCACTTCAGGATCGGCCAGCAGGGCGGGGTCGGCTTTTTTACCGGTACAGGCCGACAGGAAGAGGGTAACAAGACAAAGCAATCGAACGACAGTCATATACACTTGTTTAGCGCCGGTCCGTGCCGGCACGCAGGTCTACAATTAAATAGTTGGTATCCCTGGTCAGGGTTTTGGGTTTTGGTGGGCGCCGGCCTTGTTTCGCAAGAGCAGAAACAACGGTCCTTTTTTCC
>DATAGL010000430.1:0-3571 GCA_036263755.1 Chitinophagaceae bacterium
AGAAGGGGAAGGCTGCCCAGCAGAACCTGATTTTCGATGAAGGGCTGGGGCTTTCAACCCAGAAACAGCAGTACGACCCGACCTCCATCATCAACAAACTCCGCGAGGAAGTCACGAAATGGCGTAACCTGCCTGACCCAAACCAATGGAACGTGACCCCTGAGACAGCCAGACTGCTCCAGCACTGGCGTCACCACAAGTTCAGTGGTGTAAGACCGTTCTTTTGCCAGGTAGAAGCTGTAGAAACGGCCATCTGGCTTACGGAGGTGGCGCCGAACGCCGGTAAAGTCGGACATGCGTTCATTGAACACCTTGCCAATGCTAACCGGGATGCGAATCCGGAACTTTCCCGCCTTGCCCTGAAACTGGCTACAGGTGCCGGAAAGACTACGGTCATGGCCATGCTCATTGCCTGGCAGACCATCAACGCCGTGCGCCGGCCCCTGAGCAAGCGGTTCACCCGAGGCTTCTTGATTGTTGCCCCAGGATTGACCATCAAGGATCGCCTCCGGGTACTTCAGCCAAATGACCCCGACAGCTATTATGCCAGCCGCGAACTTATTCCCCCCGACATGATGGATGACCTGCGCCGGGCGAAGATCGTTATCACCAATTACCACGCTTTCAAGCTGAGAGAGCGGATCGAGTTGTCCAAAGGTGGACGGGCCCTCCTGCAAGGACGTGGAGACGACCTGGACACGCTGGAAACCGAGGGACAAATGCTTCAACGTGTCATCCCGGAGTTGATGGGCATGAAAAATATTCTGGTGCTGAACGACGAAGCGCACCACTGCTATCGTGAAAAGCCCGGAGCCCAGGCCGATGAAGAAGAATTAACCGGTGAGGAAAAGGATGAGGCCAAGGCCAACCGGGAGGCCGCACGGCTATGGATTTCAGGACTGGAAGCAGCCAACCGGG
This sequence comes from Chitinophagaceae bacterium, assembly GCA_036263755.1. Lineage (GTDB taxonomy): Bacteria > Bacteroidota > Bacteroidia > Chitinophagales > Chitinophagaceae > Flavisolibacter. The sequence continues at coordinate 919 of DATAGL010000430.1, forward strand.
TGTTGGGAATCACTCGGGTGATCGACCTTTCCGCAACACCGTTCTTTCTGCGTGGTTCCGGCTATCCGGAAGGCGTCCTGTTTACCTGGACGATGAGTGACTTCTCACTCATGGACGCGATTGAATGTGGTATCGTTAAGCTCCCCCGGGTGCCTGTAGCTGATAATATTCCAGGTAGCGAGGTACCGATGTTCCGTAACCTTTGGGACCACATCCGAACTCGGATGCCGAAAAAAGGCAGGGTTAAGGGTGGTGAGTTGGATCCGCTTAGTATCCCCCCACAGTTGCAGACAGCACTGGAAGCGTTATACGGCCACTATGAGAAGACCTATGACCTTTGGGAAAAGGCTGGATTGAGCGTGCCGCCCTGCTTCATTGTGGTATGTAATAACACGGCCACTTCCAAGTTGGTATACGACTTTATCTCGGGCTTCACCCGCACAAATGAGGACGGCGCGGGCACTTTTACAAACGGCCGCCTCCCCTTATTTCGAAACTATAATGAACACGGTGACCCACACGCAAGGCCCAATACGATACTCATCGACAGCAGACAGCTCGAATCAGACGAAGCACTTGATGATCAGTTCCGGAGTATGGCGGCTGATGAGATCGAGCGGTTCAGGAAAGAGATCATTGAGCGTACAGGTGATATACGCCAGGCTGAGAACCTAAGCGACAAGGAACTGCTCCGGGAGGTGATGAATACGGTTGGCCGGCCGGGCCGTCTGGGTTCCTCCGTGCGTTGTGTCGTCTCTGTATCCATGCTCACTGAAGGCTGGGACGTGAACACCGTGACCCATGTGCTGGGCGTCCGTGCCTTTGGTACCCAGTTGCTCTGCGAACAAGTGATTGGACGTGCTCTCCGCCGTCAATCTTACGAGTTGAACGAAGATGGACTTTTCAATACGGAGTATGCCGACGTGCTGGGCATCCCCTTCGATTTCACGGCCAAGCCAGTGATTTCGCCACCTCAGCCACCCCGTGAGACCATACAGGTAAAGGCTGTACGACCGGAACGGGACCCTCTTGAAATACGTTTTCCAAGAGTTGTTGGCTACCGGGTAGACTTACCGGAGGAGCGCCTCTCGGCCGTCTTCGATATGGATTCTGTGCTGGAGCTTACGCCGGAACTGGTGGGGGCTACGGAGACACAGAACGCCGGCATCATCGGGGAGCAGGTGGATCTGAACCTGGTTCATACGGGCGACGTACGCCCTTCGCAGGTACTGTATGAGCTGACAGCCCATCTTATTCTCACCAAATGGCGTAAGCAGGGCGAAGAGCCGAAGCTGCACCTGTTCGGTCAGTTAAAACGGATTGCCAAGCAATGGCTGGACGGGTACCTGGTGTGCAAGGGGGGAACGTATCCGGCTCAGCTGAGATATAAGACACTTGCCGATATGGCCTGCGACCGTATCGTAGTTGGTATTACGCAGGCTTTCGAGGGCACACGACCCATACAGGTCCTGCTTGATCCCTACAACCCTGTTGGCTCAACGATCAACGTGAACTTCAATACTTCAAAGCGGGAGCGCTGGCAAACCGACTTCCGGCGTAGTCACATCAACTGGGTAATCCTGGACAGCGACTGGGAAGCCGAATTTTGCCGGGTGGTGGAGCAGCATCCACGGGTGAGGGCTTACGTCAAAAATCATAGCCTGGGCTTTGAAGTTCCCTATCGTATGGGTTCGGAAAAGCGGACCTATCTGCCCGACTTCATCGTTCTTGTTGACGATGGCAGGGGTGAAGATGATCTCCTGCATCTCGTAGTGGAAATCAAAGGCTACCGCCGGGAAGATGCTAAGGTCAAAAAGCAGACTATGGAGAGCTACTGGGTCCATGGCGTGAATAACAGTGGCCAGTACGGACGCTGGACTTTCGCTGAATTCACCTACATCTATGCTATGGGTGAGGAACTCGCCCGGAAGATCGAAGAGGCTGTCGACACTATGATCGAAACACAACTATCCACAAATGTAATAGAAGAACCAGCATGAGTAAGACAAAGCAAACCACCACAAAGCTGGTGGAGGCTATCCGGCACGAAGATGCCACACGCAAGAATATACCCACTGCAGAGTACCAGAGCTTGGTATCAGAGGATGAAGAGAAGTATCTTAAGGTGCCTTTTGAGCGACGTAATAAGGACTTGGATCCTCAACTGGTTTGGCGGGGCAAGGACCTGGCTGACTGGAGTGACTTGGTAGTGCAGGCGCCACCACTGTACATTCAGGAAAAGGTTCACCCAAAGGTGCTGATTGATGACCTAATGCGCCAATCCAAACAGGCCGAATTCGATAGAGGTAATCTTATGGCCGACCTCTTTGCCGATTTTAACGGAATTCCCCATGGGGCAGACAAGACTGAGTTTTACCGCCACGATCAACACTGGAGCAATAGGATGATCTTGGGCGACTCTCTCCAAGTGATGGCCAGCCTTGCTGAACGTGAGCGGCTGCGGGGGCAGGTGCAGTGCATATACTTTGACCCGCCTTATGGCATCAAGTTCAATAGCAATTTTCAGTGGTCTACGACAAGTCGTGATGTCAAAGATGGTAAAGTTGATCACATCACTCGTGAGCCGGAACAGGTCAAGGCTTTCCGTGACACTTGGCGCGATGGAATTCATAGTTATCTCACATATTTGCGA
>DATAGL010000431.1:0-9903 GCA_036263755.1 Chitinophagaceae bacterium
CGGCACGCTTGATCATCAGGGCCTGGATTTGCTTCATGGTACGCTCCATACCGTCGGCGCTGCCATCCAGGAAAATGACATTCCCCTTACCGTATTCGGCAAAATTCTTCACCGCTTCGGTCCACATGCTGAACAGGATCACGTTTGTATCGAGGTTGGCCTGCTTCATCTGCTCGGCGGCCTCGGTCATGCCGCGCGCCACTTCCTGGCGGAAGAGGGCAACACCCTGGCCGCGCAGCCTTGCCGCTTCGCGCTCGGCTTCAGCGGCGATCTTAATGGCGTTGCCTTCCGCTTCCGCACCTTTGGTTTTGGTGATCAGCAGGGCCTGGCCTTCATTCTCTGCGGCTGCCTTCAGGTTATTGGAGGCCACCACTTTACTCATCGAGTCGAGGATCGCCTTGTCGAAGGTAATGTCGTTGATCTGGAGGTCCATCAGGTGGTATCCCCACTCTTCAAGCGTCTGGTCGATCTCCACTTTTACATACTCCACGATGTCCTTGCGCAGGCCCAGCACTTCGGCCTGCCGCTTGGTGGCCACAAAGGACCGGATGTTGCCTTCAATAGTACGCACCAGCGCCTGCATCAGGTCGCGGTCAGAAATAAACTTGAATGCTACTTTCTTGATCGTTTCCTCGTCGGCATTCTGCACCGCATACAGGAGCATGCTTTTGAAGTACACGTTGGCCTGGTCCATCGTCACGGCCTGGAACTCCATCTCCACGGACCGGTTCTGGATCGAAACTTTCTTAAAAATCTGTTCGATGATCGGGATCTTGATCCGGAGGCCCGGCCGCACCACACGCTGGTACCGTCCGAACATGGTAATCACCCCGACATAGCCCTGGTTGATGGTAAACAGCCCGCTGAATACAATAACGAGGAGCAGCAGCAGCCACCAGTATTGAAGTAAATTTTCCATGTTGTTCCTGTTTGTCTGGAATTAAGAATTAAAGATTAGCAATAAAGCGGCAGAAAGCAAATTTCTTTCGTTCTCCCGGGCAGGAGGCAAAGGAAACGGGGAAATAGACAAATGTGCTGATGTGCAAATGTGCAAATGAAGGCAATGGTACTTTTGCTGTGCTTTGCCTTTTTGCAATTCATCCCTATTTGCACATTTGCATATCTGCACATCTGCACATTCATCTCTCTCATTCCGCCCGCTCTTCCCAGAGCGCGGCAAGCCGGACGATCGTTTCCACGGCTTTGTTCATGTCCTGGATCGCGATGAATTCTGTTTTCGAATGAATGGCCTGCATGCCGGCAAACAGGTTGGGACAGGGAAGGCCCATAAAAGAGAGGCGGCTGCCGTCGGTTCCGCCCCGGATGCTTTCGGTGATCACCGGCAGGCCGCTGCGCCGGATGGCTTCGCGGGCGTACTCCACTACCTCGGGATGACGGTCGAGCACTTCTTTCATGTTTCGGTATTGCTCGGTAACGGTAAATTCGAAGTGAGCAGGTGCATGATTGGCCACCACCTGCTCAGCCAGCGAGCGGAGCAGGGCTTCTTTTTCTTCCAGTCCTGCGGTCGTGAAATCGCGGATGATAAAATCAATCGTACACCGCTCGGCCAGTCCGTCCACCCGCACCGGGTGAATGAACCCTTCCCGTTTTTCGGTAGCTTCCGGAGACAATTCACGCGGCAGGCTTGCCAGCAGCTCGCCGGCCAGCTTCAGGGCATTCACCATTTTGTCTTTTGCATAGCCGGGATGCGTGATCACCCCATGAAACACCAACTGCACGCCGTCGGCCGAAAACGTCTCGTCTTCCAGCGATCCGGGCTCGCCTCCATCCAGCGTATAGCCGGCATAGGCACCCAGTCGCGCCAGGTCCACATTGGCCGTGCCGCGGCCCACTTCCTCGTCGGGGGTGAACAGGATACGGATGGTACCGTGCTTTACCTCGGGATGGGTGACCAGGTAATGGACGGCGTCCATGATCTCGGCCACGCCGGCTTTATCATCGGCGCCAAGCAGCGTGGTACCGCTGGCCGTGATCAGATCCTTTCCGTGGCACCGGAGCAAATAGGGGTGGTCTGAGGCCCGCAGCACCTGGGCGCCGTCGTCGGGCAGGGTGATGTCCTCTCCCCCATAGTTCTGGTGCACGATGGGCACGACGCCATTTCCGCTGGCATCGGGTGCCGTATCCACATGCGCGCAGAAACAGATCACCGGTACCTGCTTCGCACTGTTGGCCGGAAGGGTGGCGTATACATAGCCGAATTCGTCGAGCACGGCATCGCCGATGCCCATCTCCTGCAGTTCTTCCACCAGCAGACGGGAAAGGTCTTTTTGTTTTTCCGTACTGGGGGCCGATTCGGACAAGGGGTTGCTCTGCGTATCAATCTGTACGTAGCGCAGGAAGCGCTCGGCTGCGGTGAAGGTGTACGTTTCGAACATGCGCAAAGGTAAGGCGTTGCGCCTGCCGGCAGGTGACCGGAGTAGTGCGTTTGTCCCTCGACATAAAAAAAGTGCAACCGGCGGCTGCACTTTTTCTTATTCATTGGGATAATCGGTTTCTTTTTTTCCGATGCCTCAGGGCATAATGATCCGGGAGGTGGGAACGATCTCCACGAGCTCGATATCGAAGATGAGGTCCTGGCCAGCCAGCGGGTGGTTGGCGTCCAGCATCACGGTATCTTCCCGCACCTCGGTGATCGTTACCGGGAACTGCTGTCCGGAACCGTTGTTCATCATCAGCTGCATACCTGCCTCGGGGTTCATATCCGGCGGGAACTGTGCCTTGGGAAACTCGATAATCATCTCATCGTTCTTCTCGCCATAGGCATCGCCTGAAGCGATCTCCACGGTTTTTTTATCACCCACCTGCATGCCCATGACGCCGTTGTCGAAGCCGGGGATCACCTGTCCGCCGCCCACGGTGAATTCCAGCGGTTCGCGTCCGTTGGAAGAATCGAAAGTTTCGCCGTTGCGGAGCTTGCCGTGATAGTGCACCCGGACCTTATCTCCGCTCTTTACTTGTTCCATGATTGTTGTTTTTTAATTCTACGAATAATGAATGCATGAATTGTACCACTTCGGCCGTACAATTTCCGTGACGATTCCAGGTGGGGAGACAGGAAATAAAAGGGGAAGCAGGGCCGGAAGGTACTGAATTAAACCCGTTCAGGCCAAATCGCGGGTCCGTTGCCGCTTTCCTGTATCCCGGGCCGGCATTGCCCTTTTTAACATCCCGGCCGTCAGAATATCCTTTATTTTAGTTCCCAAAAACCGATCACATGATCCCTGTGTTGCGCCTGCTGCCGATCCTGCTCCTCTTCCAGTGTACGGCTCCTGTTACCGCCCAGAAAAGAGGGGCAGGTCCTGCTGCCCCGCCTGCCACACCGGAAACCGTTCTGGAACCGGCCGCAAAAATTATTCCGGCAGCGGAGCGGACCGACCAGTACCTGCCGTTGCTCAAAGGGAAGCGGATCGCGGTGTTTGCGAACCAGACCTCCATGGCCGGCAACCGCCACCTCGTGGATGTACTGCGGCAGAACGGGGTGCAGATCCAGGTGATCTTTGGTCCCGAACACGGCTTCCGGGGTACGGCCGACGCCGGTGAAAAAGTGGAGAGTGCCGTAGACAAGGCGACCGGCATCCCGGTGGTTTCCCTGTACGGCAAAAAACGAAAGCCCTCGAAAGAAGACCTGAAAGACGTGGACCTGCTGCTGTTCGATATCCAGGATGTCGGCGTGCGCTTCTATACCTATATTTCGCATCTGCAGGATTACATGGAAACCGCGCTGGAGCACAACCTTCCGCTGGTGATCCTGGACCGGCCCAATCCCAATGGCTTTTACGTGGACGGGCCCGTACTGGAAAAGCCGTTTACCTCCTTTATCGGGATGCAACCTGTTCCTGTTGTATACGGAATGACCATCGGCGAATACGCCGGCATGCTGCTGTACGAAGGCTGGCTGGGTGCGGAAGCCAATGCCGCTTACGAACGCATCAAGGCCAGCCGGTATGCCGCAGGAGCCCGCTATTTCACGCTGACGGTAGTACCCTGCTCCGGCTATACGCATGCCTCCAAATACGAGCTTCCTGTAAAGCCCTCCCCCAACCTGCCGGAGATCCAGTCCGTGTACTGGTATCCCTCCACCTGCTTTTTTGAAGGAACCGTGCTCAGCGAAGGGCGTGGTACAGACAAGCCTTTCCAGATATTCGGTCATCCTTCCCTGCCCAAAAACCTGTACGCGTTTACGCCTGCAGCCCGTGAAGGGGCCCGCGAACCCAAACTGAAAGGCCAGGCCTGCTATGGCTGGAACCTTAACGGCACGCCCGCAGCAGTGCTGCAGCAGATCAACGGCAAACTCCGCCTGGACCTACTGATCAATGCCTACAAAGCCTTCCCGGATAAACCCTCCTTCTTTATCCTGCCGAAATCAGGCAATGAGTCGGATGCCTTTTTCAACAAGCTGGCCGGTAATGCCACGCTGATGCAGCAACTGAAAGCCGGTGCTACCGAGGAAGAAATCCGCAGGAGCTGGGAGCCGGGCCTGACCCGGTTCAGGGAGATCCGGAAGAATTACCTGCTGTACGCGGATTTTTAAAACGGGCATCCAAGACGTTGAAGCCTTACCGGACTTGCATCCAGGCTTTCTGGACGGCCTCCAGCGGGGTGGCACGCAAAGACGCAAGGGAGCGCAAAGCCGCCAAGGGAAACCGTACATCTCACATCGTACATCGTACATCCACCATTTTGCTTCCCCTTGAACCTTACCGCTCCATCCCTAATTTCGCGTCATGGATTATAAAGACCTGCGCATTGTTTTCATGGGAACGCCGGAGTTTGCCGTAGCCTCGCTGGATGCCCTGGTGCAGGCAGGCTGCAGGATCGTGGGCGTCATTACGGCCCCCGACAAGCCGGCCGGCCGGGGCATGAAGCTGCAGGAAAGTGCCGTCAAAAAATACACGGTGGAAAAAGGATTGCACCTCCTGCAGCCGGAGAAGCTGAAGAACCCGGTCTTCCTCGATGCCCTCCGGGATCTGCGCGCCGACCTGCAGGTGGTGGTGGCATTCCGCATGTTGCCGGAAGCCGTATGGTCGATGCCGCCCCTGGGCACGATCAACGTGCATGGATCCCTGCTGCCGCAATACCGGGGGGCGGCGCCCATCAACTGGGCCGTGATCAACGGGGAAAAGGAGACCGGCGTCACTACCTTCAAGCTCAAACATGAAATTGATACCGGGAACATCCTGCTGCAGGAACGCATTCCGATCGGACCTGAAGAAACCGCCGGAGAAGTACACGACCACATGAAAGAGGTCGGGGCGCGCGTACTGATGGAAACGGTGAAAGGACTGGCGGGAGGCCACCTGCAGGAGCAACCCCAGGAGACGCTCGATGCCGGCGCCGAAATCCGGCATGCACCTAAATTATTCACGGAAACAGGACGGATCGATTGGTCGAGGCCTGTAACGGAACTGCACAACCTCGTGCGCGGACTTTCCCCCTACCCCGCTGCTTTTACTGAACTGCATGGAAAAACCCTGAAAATCTACCGGGCCACCAAAGAAGAAAGGACGCCTGCCGAACCACCCGGAACCCCTCTTTCCGACGGCAGGATGGCCCTGCGTTTTGCCGCCTCCGACGGGTACCTTTCCGTTACCGAGTTACAGCTCGAAGGAAAGAAACGGATGAAGACCGAGGAGTTTTTACGCGGGTACCGGTGGCCTGCGGGGTAGGCGTTGGGAATTAGGTATTAGGAGTTAGGAATTAGTAGAGAAGGGTGACAGTTGATTCGCTGATCGGTTGATAAGTTGATAGGATTAAATCTGCATGTGTCCGCATTGCGTATAGCAGCCGTTCTTCCATGTATCACAAAGAAGCTTTACGTCAATTCCTTATCCTGCAGCCACTATGAATGCAGGAAACTAAATAGAAAGGGCTTTCCATGCATGCATGGAAAGCCCTTTCTATTTGAACATTGCTTATTGAAAATTGATTATTGTTTATTTCCCTTTAATCAACAGCTATGCCCCGTCAATAGGCCACCCGTACCACAAATTTCTCCGTATCGTTGATTTCCAGCACCGTGGCCGCCGCGTTGGAAATGCGCAGATCCATGCCCTGGTTCTGGCGGATGCCGCTCATCTGGCCAAGCACTTTGGCATAGATGGCCCTGTTGTTGGTCGGGTTCACCACGCGCACAATGGTGCCGGGCTCCACGTTGTCCATGAGGGCATAATACTTCGTGTCCTGCCAGCCGGACGCCGTCTTGAAAATACCCGAGGTAACCGTCAGGTCTTTGCCGGCCGACTGGGAGCGGGACTGCTGTTCGAAATGCGATTTGAAATAGCCGCCGTTGCCGTCATTCAGGGCAGTGCGGGCGGGGGCTGAGGAGGCCGGCCGGTTGTTGGCAGGTGCGGGATTTACGGCAGCCGTTTCCGTACGCCGGGGCGACTCTTCTCTTTTCACCGTGGTTTCTGCCGGGCGGGAAGGGGCCGTATCCGTGGCAGGGGCAGCCGTTGTTGTTTCACGCTGGGTTGTGGCCGCCGGCGTGGAGGGGGTTGTTGCCGGCCGGGCAGCGAGGGCCGCACCTTCAGGGGAAAGCAGGTAGCCCACTACCAGCCGCTGGCCAACACTGACCCCGTCGGAAGGAAGGTTGTTCCATTTCCGGAGGTTATCCAGCGTCACCTTATTGTTGTTGATGCTTACGCGGTACAATCCTTCCTTCTCCCCCACCACATAATAAACAGGCACATTTCCGATGGTGGATTGCGTAAAGTTGGCTTCCGTCAGGGGGATGCGTACCGTCTGCCCGATGGTCAGACCGGCAGCCATATCCAGTCCGTTGAAAGCAGCGATGTCCTTAGGGGCAATATGATACAGTCTTCCTACGGAGTAAAACGTTTCCTTGGGCGTTACGGTATGCGAGAGGAAAAGGCCTTTTTCGTCTTTCTGAATGAGCAGAGTGTTCTGGCTGAACGCAACGGTGGTTAGGAACAGCACAAGGGCCAGCAGCCATGATTTTTTCATAAGTATGTTCGTTTATAACGGTCTGTTTCGGTGGCGCGGTCCGGATCTTTCCGCAAGTGCCCGGGTTCGGGGCGGGCAGCAGTCCGGCCGGCTGTAAGGTACAAATATGAAATTTATTTCTCAAACCCGCTGTCGTCCGTTCTTTTCAGGATGCGGAATTCTTTCGGGTAATAATTATTGATCCGGTTCTGTAACGCGTTTATCCAACCCAAATTGTGCCCCTCGTACCGCAGGAGTTGCCATCCTTTTTGAGCCCTTTCCAGGGACAGCTCTTCCCGCTGCAGGTAACGCACCGCCGTTTCATAGGGAACGTCGGTGGCCGGCACGCCACCGGCCAGAGCCGTGCTGAGTGCCAGCGCGTGATCGGGCACGAGTTTGTCGCGCATGGCGGCGCCCACCGTAACACCGGCATGCTGTACATACAGGGCCGACTTGACCAGGCCATACGCTTCGGCCTGTCCGGCCGGCAAGGCATGCAGGTGCGGCTCGCGGTACACGAGCCATTCGCCCGGCTGCAGCCAGGGTTCCACCAGCGCGGTTTCTTTTTTGTCGGCTTTGACCAGCGACGCAGGCTTTATCCGCTTCTCCGGAGTACTTCCCGTTTTCCTGAACACCGCCAGGTAAAAGCCTTCGCCCTGCACCTTATCGGGGAAGAAGCGATAGCCGATGGAAGCAGCGCCTGCTGCCGGCTCAATGCCCCAGCCGGCGTCCAGGGTCAGCGCTACGGCCTGCATTCCCTGCCCCGCCAGCCAGTCCCCCACTTCTTCATTTTCTTCCCGGCTGTACGAGCAGGTGGAATAGACCAGCAACCCTCCTTCTTTCAATGCCGGCAGTACATCGGCCAGGATCCGCTTCTGCCGGCCGCAGCATAGCTGGACGGCCCCTGGGCTCCATTCCCCGATGGCCTCCGGTTCCCGCCGGAACAAGCCGCTTCCGCTGCAGGGCGCATCCGCCACGATCACATCAAAAAAACCGGGCAGCCTTCCGAAATGCTCCGGGTCATTACTGGTGACGAGTACATTCGATGCGCCCCATTTGACAATGTTCTGCCGCAGCACTCCTGCCCGGGCGCGGATCACCTCGTTGGAGACCAGCAGACTCCCGGGCGAGATCAGGCTTTGCAGGTGGGTGGACTTGCCGCCCGGGGCCGCACAGAGGTCAAGCACCCGCAATGATTGCGAAAGATCAGCGGCCTGGCGCAGCGCCTGCTCGAGAAACATGCTGGACGCTTCCTGCACATAATAGAGGCCGGCATGAAACAGCGGGTCGAAGGTAAACGAAGGCCGTTCGCTCAGGTAATAACCGTACCGCGACCAGGGTACCGGACTCAGTTCGGGCCGGCGGGGGCTGTGCCCGAAAAGCGTTCCTGCAAACGCTTCCGTGTTTCCTGCTTTTGCGGGATTCAGCCGTACGGAAACAGGGGCCGGCGCTGCGGCATGTACGTTTACAAACGCTTCCCGGTTAAAGCCGGGAACGCCATGTAACGAATCCAGAAGTTCCTGAGGGAGCTGCATGCCGCGAAGGTAATCATTGGGGAGCTGCAAGCGGTGAGCTACAAGCTTCAAGCTACGAGCTTTGGAAATGATCGCCTGAATAGTATGTTCCTATCATAGAACTACTGTAAAGCAGAAGAATGTATACAATTTTTATCCATCCGAACCATTTGCACATCTGCACATTTGCATATTTGCACATCCGCTACACCGTCTTCAATTCCGCAATCAGGTCCTGCAGTACTTTTTTCGCATCGCCAAAAAGCATGGCCGTCCGGGGGCGGAAGAACAGGTCGTTCTCGATACCGGCGTACCCCGGTTTCATCGAACGCTTGTTGACAATTACGGTCTTGGCCAGTTCCACATCCAGGATCGGCATGCCGTAGATCGGTGAAGCGGGATCGGACTTGGCAGCCGGATTCACCACGTCGTTGGCACCGAGCACGAGCACGGCATCGGTCGTGGAGAACTCCTCATTGGCCGCCTCCATTTCCAGCAGCCGCTCATAGGGCACGTCGGCTTCGGCCAGCAGCACGTTCATATGCCCCGGCATCCGGCCGGCCACGGGGTGAATGGCATATTTCACTTCCACGCCCCGCTCGTGCAGCAGCTTCTCCAGCTCGTGGCAGGCATGCTGGGCTTGGGCCACCGCCAGTCCATACCCGGGCACCACCATCACTTTATTGGCATAAGCGAGGATGGTGGCGGCATCGGAAAGGGAAACTTCTTTATATGCACCCTGGTCTTTGGCGGCACCCCCCGTAGCCGCTACGGCCCCGCCTCCGAAAGAACCGATAAGTACATTTTTCAGCGAGCGGTTCATCGCCTTGCACATGAGGATGGTCAGCAGGGTACCGGCTGCGCCCACAAGAATGCCGCCGGTCAGCATCACCTTGTTGTCGTACAGGAATCCGCCGCAGGCAGCGGCCACGCCGGTAAAGGAATTGAGCAGCGAGATCACCACGGGCATATCGGCCCCGCCGATGGGCAACACGAACAGGATGCCGTATACCAGCGACAGCACCAGGATGGCGTAAAAGATCACGTAGATGGAAGCCGTGAATTCGAAGTTGAGCCCGCGGTAGGTAATGCTGTTGCTGGTATTTACCAGCCGGTCGGCATCGTATTCAAAGGAAGTGGAGATATTGGACATCAGGGATACCGTCAGGGCAATGATCGCCAGCAGCAGCCCGATGTTCACCCAATGCTGCCCCTTGAATGAGCGGTCTTTCACAGAGCCATTCAGTTTGCCCCAGGCCACCATGCTTCCGGCAAAGGAAATGGCTCCGATGATCAGCCCAAGGAAGATGGTCAGCAGGGTGCCGTTCGGAACCGGCAATTCGAAAACCGACAGGTCCTCGCCCCCGGCAAACGCCTGGATGATATCGAGCGAAAAATCAGAATCGGCAAAATGGTTGAACTCGGATAT